>CANJUS010000273.1:0-3405 GCA_947477505.1 Comamonadaceae bacterium
ATGGTCAATCCCTGGCTGACGCGCCAGGGCTACACGGCCAATCGGCTCATTGGCTGGGGCGTGCCCCTGAACTTGTTGGCCATGTTGGGTGTGGTCTGGGGTGGTGAAAGCACAGGGGTTGCCATGTGGATTGGTTTTTTCATCACCAATACCGTGGTCTCTTTGGCCCAACCAGCCGTGGGCATGGCGTTTGCCCCGCATTTGGCTGGGCGGGCGCTTTCAGCCTACAACTTGGTGATATTTATCGGCGTCTTTGTGGTCCAGTGGGGCATGGGCTTGTGGATCGATGCCTTGTTGGCTTTGGGGTGGTCCACCCCCGCTGCCTTCCAAGGGGCCCTGGGCTTTTTCATGTTGTGCAGCGTGGGCTCTTATGTCTATTTTTGGTGGGCGCGCGGGGATAATCAGCAACCTGGCGTTTGAACCCAACCTATAGCCATGACCAATCGCATCTTCATCATTGCCCACGCCCCATTGGCGCAAGCCCTCAAAGCTTGTGCCATGCATGTTTACCCCGAATGCTCGTCTGAAGTGCTGGCGCTGGACGTGCAAGCCAATGACACGCCCGAGCAAAGCCTGCAGGCCGCACGGCAACTGTGGCAAGGGGTCGATGCCAACGATGTGCTGGTGCTCACCGATGTGCTGGGAGCCACCCCGGCCAATGTGGCGCAGCTTTGGGCGCGCGAGCGCAAGGCTAAGATCGTCGCCGGTGTGAATTTGCCCATGCTGTTGCGAAGCGTGTGCTACCGAAACGAACCCATGGATGCCTTGCTCCAGCGTGCCATGACGGGCGGCGCCTTGGGCGTGGTTGAAATTTCAACGCCTTCTACCTAACGTATTAACCATCTTTGTTCCATGATCGAAACCACCACCATCGTCAATAAACTGGGCCTGCATGCGCGTGCATCGGCCAAACTGACCAAACTCGCGGGCAGTTTCCCGTGTGAGGTTTGGTTGAGCAAAGGGGAGCGCCGGGTCAACGCCAAAAGCATCATGGGTGTGATGATGTTGGCCGCGGGGGTGGGCAGCCAAGTCACCCTCGAAACCGTGGGCGAGCAAGAGCTTGAGGCCATGCAGGCATTGTTGGGTTTGATGGCCGATAAATTCGGCGAGGGTGAGTGATGAACCACCTCGACACCATGGGGGCTGAGCGCCAGGAGAGCGAGCGGTGACTTTTGCGGTCCACGGTCTGGCCGTTGCACGGGGCATCGCCATTGGGCGGGCCGTGTTGGTGGCCTCCAGCCGCGTTGATGTGGCGCATTACTTCATCACGGCGGAACAAATACCAGGGGAAATTGAGCGACTGACCCAAGCCAAAGAGGCTGTGTTCCAAGAGGTTCAGCGCTTGCAGTTGGCCTTGCCCAAGGACGCGCCGACCGAGCTGGCCGCATTGCTCGATGTGCACTTGATGCTGCTGCAAGATGAGCTGCTGGCCGAAGGTGTGGCCCACTGGATCAGTGACCGCTTGTACAACGCCGAGTGGGCTTTGACCAGCCAATTGGATGTGGTGGCGCGCCAGTTTGACGAAATGGAAGACCTGTACCTGCGCGAGCGCAAGGCCGACTTGGAGCAGGTGGTCGAACGCGTGTTGCGCCAACTCAAGGGCGCGCCCAGTGCAGTGCCACAACCCGCGGTGCGTCGCCCGGGCAGTCAGCGGCAGCAGGACTTGTTGCTCGAAGACACAGAAGATGTGCCCTTGGTGTTGGTGGCGCACGATCTGTCCCCCGCCGATATGCTGCAATTCAAGCAAAGCGTGTTTGCCGGCTTTGTCACCGATGTGGGCGGCAAAACTTCGCACACCGCCATCGTGGCGCGCAGCCTGGACATCCCCGCGGTGGTGGGCGCGCGCAACGCCAGCCACTGGGTCAAGCAAGACGACTGGGTCATCATCGACGGCGACGCTGGGGTGATGATCGTTGACCCTTCGCCCATTGTGTTGGCCGAATACGGGTTCAAGCAACGCCAAGCCAGTTTGGAGCGGGAGCGCCTGTCGCGCCTGCGCCTGACGCCCGCCCTGACCTTGGATGGTCAAAAAATCGAGTTGCTCGCCAACATCGAGATGCCCGAAGATGCTGCCGCTGCGCTATCGGCTGGTGCGGTGGGCGTGGGCCTGTTTCGCAGCGAATTTTTGTTCATGGGTCGGGCAGGTAATTTGCCCGGCGAAGAAGAGCAATACCAAGCCTATCGCCGTGCGGTGGAGGGCATGCGGGGCTTGCCCGTCACCATTCGCACCGTCGACATCGGGGCGGATAAGCCACTGGAGCGCAACGTGCGCGAAACTGCGCACCTCAACCCCGCACTGGGTTTGCGTGCCATCCGCTGGAGCTTGGCCGACCCGGCCATGTTCATGACCCAGTTGCGCGCGATTTTGCGTGCGGCGGTACACGGACAAGTGAATTTGCTCATCCCCATGCTGGCGCATGGAAAAGAAATCCGCCAAACCCTGGCTTTGCTGGCGCGGGCACGTGCGCAACTCGATGGCCAGGGGGTGACATATGGCCCGCTCAAGATCGGGGCCATGATCGAAATCCCGGCCGCTGCTTTGACCGTGCCCATGTTTTTGTCGTACTTTGATTTTTTGTCCATCGGCACCAACGACTTGATCCAGTACACCTTGGCCATTGACCGCGCCGATGAGCTGGTCGCCGACTTGTACGACCCATTGCATCCGGCAATCTTGCATTTGGTGGCCAACACCATTGCCCAAGGCCATGCCCAGGGCAAGTCGGTCAGTGTGTGCGGGGAAATGGCCGGCGACCCAACCCTCACGCGGTTGTTGCTGGGCATGGGCTTGCGCAGTTTTTCCATGCACCCCACTCAAATTTTGGCGGTCAAACAAGTGGTGTTGCGCAGCGACACGCAGCGTTTGGAGCCTTGGGCGCAGCAGGTGTTGGCCAGCGACAGCCCGGCTGATTTGTTGACCCCGATTTAAATCCTGACCGAAAGCGACCTGGGTTGCTTGTTCAAGTTCCCGCGTGGGTGCTTTGTTCGGCCGCATGGGCTTGTTGGTCGGCGTGGTAGCTCGATCGCACCATCGCCCCCACAGCGGCGTGTTGAAAACCCATGTCGTAGGCTTTGGCTTCAAACATTTTGAAGGTGTCGGGATGCACGTAACGGCGCACCGGCAAATGGCTGGTGCTGGGGGCCAGGTATTGGCCGATGGTGATGCGGTCGATCAGGTGTTCGCGCATGTCTTGCATGACCGCCAAAATTTCTTCATCGGTCTCGCCCAAACCCACCATCAGGCCGCTTTTGGTCGGCACATGGGGGAACAGCAGTTTGAATTTTTTCAGCAGGTTCAAGCTGAATTGGTAGTCGCTGCCGGGGCGTGCTTGGGCATACAGGCGCGGCACCGTTTCTAAGTTGTGGTTCATCACGTCTGGGGGTGCTGCCTTGAGGATGTCCAAG
>CANJUS010000274.1:0-3401 GCA_947477505.1 Comamonadaceae bacterium
ATGGCAGGGTTTTTCGTGGACCACTTCGGTGCCCGACCTGTTTTGTATGCCTCTTTGGCCATGCTGGCTTTGGCCAGTGCCAGTGTGACCCAAGCGCAGGGCTATGTGGGTCTGCTGTGTTCGGCGGTGCTGTTTGGTTTGGGCAATTGCACCTTTCACCCCGTGGACTTCACCATTTTGAACAACAGGGTTTCTGAAAATAGGCTGGGCTACGCTTTCAGTGCCCATGGCTTGACTGGTAATTTAGGTTGGGCCGCTGCGCCCACATTCATGGTGGGCATTTCAGCGCTCAGCCATTGGCGAACCGCTTATGCCTGTGCCGCCTTGCTTGTTGTGGTTTTGTTGTTGTTGTGCCTGATTCAGCGCACGCATCTGCATACCGATCCACAGCCAAAGCAAGGTAAGCAGGTTCAGTCAACGTCAGGTTCAGGGTCAGGTTCAAGTTTGTCCTTTTTGCGCCTGCCCGTGGTGTGGTGGTGTTTCGGATTTTTTGTTTTCTCCACCATGACATTGGCGGTGGTGCAAAGTTTTTCTGTCTCTATTTTGCAATCCCTTTTTGGGGTCAGCTTTGCTTCTGCCACCAATACCTTGACCGCTTATTTGGTGTGCGCCGCCCTGGGGATGTTGGCTGGCGGATTCATGGCTGCGACCTTTTCTCAGCACACCCAGCGCGTCGTGTCGCTGAGCATGCTCAGTGCAGCTTTGTTGCTGGTCGTGTGTGCAACGGGCTGGCTCGGACCTGTGGGCAGCATGCTGGCGTTGGCGGTGACGGGATTTGCCGCCGGGGTGGGCGGCCCATCCAGGGATTTGATGATCAAAAAAGCCACCCCGAAAGGGGCCACGGGGCGTGTGTACGGGATGGTTTATTCGGGCATGGATGTCGGCTTTGCCATTGCGCCAGCCATGTTTGGTGTATTCATGGACCACGGTTGGTACGCTGCCACCTTGGTGGGGGTTAGCTTGACCCTGGTGGTGAGCGCTGCTTTGGCGGTGGTGGTGGGGCGGCAAGAGGAAAGCTCGGTTTAATCTCTGCCCAAGCGATGGGCGTATCGCGAAAGATAGATATGACAGAAAATAATCAAATAGCGGGACATTTGTTGGTTGAGTGTTTGGTCGCTCAGGGCGTGACACATGCTTTTGGTGTGCCTGGTGAGAGCTATTTGGCGGTGCTTGATGGCTTTCATGCCTACAAAGATCAAATCAAGTTCATCACCAACCGCCAAGAAGGTGGGGCTGCGTTCATGGCCGAGGCCCAAGGCAAGTTGACGGGTCGTCCAGGTGTTTGTTTTGTCACCCGCGGGCCCGGGGCCACCAATGCGTCCATTGGGGTGCACACGGCCTTTCAAGACAGCACCCCCATGGTTTTGTTTGTGGGTGATGTGGGCAGTGATTTCCGCGACCGCGAGGCCTTCCAAGAGGTCGACTACAACAGTTTTTTTGGTCCCAATGCCAAGGGTCTGGCCAAACGGGTTGAAAGGGTGGATGACCCGCAGCGTTTGCCCGAGTATGTGTCGCGTGCTTTTGCGATGGCGATGAATGGCCGACCCGGACCTGTGGTCGTGGTTTTGCCAGAGGACATGCTGACGAAAACAGTCTCTGCTCGACCCTTGCCTCGGGTTGATCCTGTTGAGGCGTGGTGTGACCCGGGATCTTTGCGCCAGCTCAGAGACATGTTGCTGGCATCACAAAGGCCCTTGTTGATTGCTGGCGGGGGCGGTTGGACACCACAGGCGGCACAAGCCTTGCAAAGGTTTGCTGAGGCATGGAAGCTGCCGGTGGGCAATGCCTTTAGGTTCCAGGACACTTTTGACAACCACCACCCCTTGTATGCCGGCGATGTCGGTATTGGAATCAGCCCTGCTTTGGCTCGGCGCATTGACAGCAGCGACCTCATCATTGCACTGGGCCCACGCCTGGGCGAGATGACCACCGGGGGCTATGCCCTGTTAACTGCACCTAAGACCAAGCAAAAGCTTGTGCATATCCATGGGGGCGCTGAAGAGTTGAATCGCGTTTATCACGCAGATTTGGCCATCAATGCCACCATGAATGCCGCTGCCCGCGCGCTGGAGGTGCTCAGCCCCCCTACCCAATTGCCTTGGGAAGCCTGGGCACACGACGCCCACGCCGATTACCTGGCCAATTTGACGCCCCAACCCTTGCCTGGTTCAATTGACATGCCGGCCATCATTGCCTGCATAGATCGGCACTTGCCCAGTGACGCCATCTTCACCAATGGGGCGGGTAATTTCGCCAGCTGGATGCATCGTTTTCACCGCCACCATGGGCTGGCCAAAGGATATAAAACACAACTCGCGCCCACTTCAGGTGCCATGGGTTATGGCGTGCCCGCGGGTATTGGCGCAAGCATTTTGACGGGGCGGACCGTGCTCACCATTGCAGGTGACGGCGATTTCCTGATGAATGGTCAAGAGTTGGCCACAGCGGTTCAATTCGGCGGCAAGACCATCATTGTCTTGCTCAACAATGGCATGTACGGCACCATCCGCATGCACCAAGAGCGAGAATACCCCCATCACGAGAGCGGATCTGGGTTGCGCAACCCCAACTTTGTGGCCTTGGCCCAAGCCTATGGATATGCAGGTGTGCGCATTGACAGCACCGATCAGTTTGAGCCTGCGCTCAAGGCCGCATTGGCCCATGCAGGCGGCACTTTGATCGAGGTCGCGTTAGATCCAGAGGTGATCACCACCCGGGCCACCATGGCAGCGATTCGTGAGGCGGCCATCCAGCGACGAGGCGGCTGAGAGTCTGGTCGCAATTGGGAACGGCGTGGGTTATCTATCCGGTAGTTCGCACAGACGCAGTAGATGAAAAAAAAGGCCGCTTGCGCGGCCTTTTTTTGTTTTCTGAAGGGTTTACTTCAGGTGCTTGCCAATCAAGCTGGCCAGTTCAAACATGGTCACTTGTGCTTTGCCAAAGACCGCGCGCAATTTGTCATCAGCGTTGATGTTGCGTTTGTTCACTTTGTCTTGCAAGCCATGCTTCTTGATGTACGTCCACATCTTGCTGACCACTTCGGTGCGGGGCAAGGGTGAAGCACCCACCACAGCGGCCAATGCGGCGCTGTGGGTCAAGGCACGCATGAAAGCGGCATTGGGCGTGCGCTTTTTAGCTGGCGCTTTTTTCGCTGCTTTTTTGGCGGGGGCCTTTTTGGCCACTACCGTTTTAGCAGGCGCCTTTTTGGCTGGCGCGTTCGTAGCAGGCGCTTTTTTCGCGACTACTTTTTTTGCCGGTGCTTTCTTCGCAACGACTTTTTTGGCGGGAGCTGCTTTTTTTGCAGCTTTTTTCGCCGGGGCTTTTTTTGCAGTTGCCATGATTCAGTTTCCTTCTAGAAGAGAGTGAAAAATCACCGGCGGAAACGGTGTCTCCACCGGCAG
>CANJUS010000275.1:0-3399 GCA_947477505.1 Comamonadaceae bacterium
CAAAGTTTCTTCACGATTGCCGCCACATTGGCCGTGTTTGGTGCGGCTTGGTATTTTTTCGAGCGCACCTTGCACGGTAAATCGTTTGAGGCCGTGGCCATCGATCGGCGCGCCGCTGCATTGATGGGGATTCATTTGGGGCGTGTCACCGCGATTTCTTTTGCCGTGGGTGCGGTGGTGGCTGGTTTTGCCGGTGTTTTGGCAGCCCCCAACGTGTCGGCCCACTACCTGATGGGCATGCCGCTGGCCATTCAGGGCTTCACCGCTTTGGTCATTGGTGGAGTGGGTCGTGTTGAAGGCGCTTTGTTGGGCGGATTGATCTTGGCGTTTGCCGAGCAAATGACGGTGCGTTATGCGCCGGTACCGCCCGGTCTCGCCATGGGCGTTCCTTTGCTGCTCTTGATTTTGTTTTTGCTGGTGCGGCCCAAAGGCTTGTTGACGGCTCGTGAGGGGCGCACATGAAGCGCTCCTGGCAATGGCTGTTGGCGCTGGTGTTGTTGTCGGCGCTGGCGTTTGGTTTGGGGTCTTACCAAAACGATGTGTACCGCAAGTTGTTGTTGTGGATCACCTTGGCCTTGGGCTACAACTTCTTGTTTGGTATAGCTGGCCAAGTGGCTTTTTCGCATTTCAGTTTTTATGGGCTGGGTGCCTACAGCGTGGTCATAGGCATCACTTACTTTGGCTGGCCTTTGCCCTTGGCTTTGCTGGCATCGGTGGTTTTTTGCGTGGTGGTGGCTTTGGTGGTGGCCATTCCAGCGACCCGTTTAGAGGGCTTTTACTTGGCATTGGCCACATTGGCCTTTGCTCAATTGTTCATTGTGTTGCTCAACGAAGGTGGTCAGGTCACCGGCGGCACGGGGGGCTTGGCCAATTACCGTTTGCCCGATATTGGGGGCTATCGCATCAAGGGCGCGGCTTACACGGTGGTGATCGTGGTGCTGATGCTCAGCACCTTTGCCGTGCTTTGGCGACTGGACCGGTCACACTTCGGTCGGGCCTGTCGCGCAGCACGCGACAACCCTGAGGCCGCCGCCGCCATGGGTGTGGATGTGCGCCGCACACGCATCATCGCCTATACCCTCACCAGTGCTTTGGCCGGATTGGCCGGAATGGTTTATGCGTTCGTAGACAACACGGTCAACCCGACCATTTTTGGTTTGGAAAATGTGTTTTTGCTGCTCTTCATGATCATCATTGGAGGGATAGGCCGAGCCGCAGGGGCGGTGGCCGGTGCCATCTTGCTCTACCTGTTGCCGTTTGTTTTGTCGCCGCTGATTGGTCACCACCACGCATTGGTGTTTGGATTGGTGATGGTCTTGGTGGTGCTGTTCCAACCCAAAGGGCTGATGGGTTTGTGGGATCAGTGGCTTGGCCATCGTTTCCTGAATGGCCCCGGGGCTCAGGTCAAACCCAGCAAAGCGCAGCAACATGTCTGACGCCACCGCATTGCTCCAAGTGCGCGGCTTGACACGCCGGTTCGGGGGCTTGCTGGCAGTCTCAGGTTTGGACATGTCGGTGTTTCCTGGCGAAATATTGGGCTTGATCGGTCCCAACGGGGCCGGAAAAAGCACAACCTTTGCGATGATGGCCGGTGCCATTGAGCCTTCAGCGGGTGACATTTACTTTCAGGGGGAGTCTCTCAGCGGCGTGCCCACCCATGCGTTTGCTGCGCGCGGCATTGTGCGCACCTTTCAGCACAACAAGCCTTTTGAGAGCATGAGCATTCAAGAAAATGTCATGGTTGGGATGCACACCCAAGTGCCCCTGTCCATGTGGCAAGTGGTGCTGGGCACTGCCAAAGCCAAAGCCCACGAGAAGCATGCACGTGCGCAAGCTTTGCATTGGATTGATTTTGTCGGTCTGGGCGAATATGCCCAAGCCGATGTCCATACCTTGTCGTTTGGGCAAGGTCGATTGCTTGAAATCGCCCGGGGCTTGGCGGCACAACCCAAGTTGATGCTGTTTGACGAACCCGCTGCGGGCCTGACGGCCACCGAATGCATCCGATTGGCCGACATCATCCGTGGCATAGCGGCGCAAGGCATTGCGGTATTGCTGATAGAGCATGACATGCCGTTTTTGATGGCCCTGGCCCAACGTGTGGTTGTGCTCAACTTTGGCGAAAAAATCGCAGAGGGCAGTCCCACGCAAGTGCAAGCCGATCCCGCCGTGGTGAATGCGTACCTGGGGCAGGTGAAGGTAGACCATGCTTGAGTTGATCGATGTCTCGGCCAGTTACCACTTGGCACCGGTGGTGCTAGACGTGGCCATGCGCATTGAAACTGGAGAGACCGTTGCTTTGATCGGGCCCAATGGTGCAGGCAAATCCACTTTGCTGGGGGCTTTGTCGGGCACAGTCCCACACCGACAAGGGCAGGCTTTGCTCGATGGTGTGGACCTCATGCAATTGGAAAGCCATGAGATAGTGGCCTTGGGTGTGGTGCAAGTGCCCGAAGGTCGACATGTGTTTGCACCCATGTCGGTGCAAGACAACTTGTTGCTGGGGTCGGTGGCTTTGAGACACCGCTCCCGTGCTTTGCAACAGCGGTTTGATGCGGTGTATGCCTTGTTCCCTCGATTGGCAGAGCGTCGTCAGCAGTTGGCTGGCACCTTATCGGGCGGTGAGCAGCAAATGGTGGCCATTGGCCGCGCCATGATGTCCAAGCCGCGGGTGTTGTTGCTGGACGAACCTTTTTTGGGCCTGGCACCGATGGTGGTGGAAGAAATTCGCCACGCCCTCAACAGCTTGCGTGCTGAAGGCTTGACCATGATTTTGGTGGAGCAGAAACTCGACATTGCCTTGCCTTTCACCAGCCGCACCCATGTCATGATCAAAGGCCAGTTGGCTTTGGTCCAAAGCAGTGAAGAATTGATGCACAGCCCCGATTTGGGACAACTGTATTTCCGACTGTCACAACCCATCCCTTGATATCAGGAGCCTCCATGACCACACCGCTTCGCGCCACACACCAACAACCATCTTCAACCCGGGGCGTTCACCACTTGGCGCTCAACACCGACGACATGAAATCCACGGTGGACTTTTACACCCGTGTCATGGGCATGCCCTTGGTCCATGCGCTGCGTGTACCGCCCGGTGTGGGTGTGGGGCCCGGCAACCGTGGCAACCCACCTTTTGAAAACCTGCGCCACTACTTTTTTGATGTGGGGGGTGACACCTTGTTGGCTTTTTTTGAAATGCCCAAAGGGGCCAAACAAAAGGGCGACCGCGATGCTTTGGCCGCCATGCAACATTGCTCGTTCACCACCAGTAAAAAACAGTTTGATGTGTTGCACCAACGGCTCAAGGACGAAGGCGTGGCCTTGATCGGCCCGGTGAATGTGGGTGCGCAAACCTGGTCTTTGTACTTTTTCGATCCCAACGGCATCCGCTTGGAA
>CANJUS010000276.1:0-3396 GCA_947477505.1 Comamonadaceae bacterium
AATGCGAAAGCGGTAGCCCGGGGGCAGGGGAACGCTGGCCATGACGCGGCGAATGTCGTTGGACACCTCGCCACTGGAGCGCTGGTGGGCGTTGCCGCTGAAGGCGACCTCGCGCGAGAGGTCGCGCCGGTTGATTTGGTTCGGGCCGGTGGCGCTGACCACCTGAGCGACTTGGTTCAAGCGCACGCTGCGTTGGCCGCCATCGGCCGCGTTGGGCAGTGAAAAGGGCAGCCGTTCCAAGTCCTCGGGGGTGTTGCGAAACTGCGGGGCCAGTCGCACATTGACGTCATAGGTTTGGTCGTCGGGCGCGCGCCAATTGCCCACGGTGGTGCCGGCTATCAGGGTGCGCAGCTGGGCGGCCATGGCCGTCACGCTCAACCCGACATCCGAGGCGGCGTCTTTGCGCACCTCCACCTCGACAGTGGGTTTGTTGGGCTTGGTGCTCGAGTCAATGTCGACCAAGCCAGGCACGCTCAGGAGTTGTTGCATCACAGTTTTACTGATGCGCTCGAGCTCAGGCAAGTCCGGGCCGAGCAGCGAAAACTCAATGGCTTTGTTGCTCCCGCCCACCGCCTCTTGCAATCCGACATGGGTCACAGTGATGCCCGCCACCCGGCTCAAGCGCTCACGCAACACGGCGATCATTTCGTCCAAACCGCGCTTGCGCAGTTTGCGGTCGACCAAGCGCACAAACACGTTGGCGTACACCTTGCCCGCGGCCACACCGGTGTTGATGGTCGACAAGGTGTAGCTGACCTCAGGGAACTCGCGCAAAATGGCTTCGACTTGCAATGTCTTGGCTTCGGTGGCCTCCAAGGCAGAGCCCATGGGGGTGTAAAAACTCACTGTGATTTCAGAGAAATCGGCCTTGGGCACAAACTCTGTTCCCAGCAAGGGCACCAGGCCCAAACTGGTCACAAAGGTGGCCAAGGCCAGGGCCAGGGTGGTTTTTTTGAAGCGCAGTGCCCACGCCAGGGTGTGCTGATAAATGTCTGCCAAGGCCACCGTGCCGCGGTCAAACCAACCCGTCACACGACCAATGCTGCGGTCATACCAAGAGTGGCCTCTGGGTTTGCCATGGGCGGCAATGCTTGGGTCGTGCCAAACGCTGGAGAGCATGGGGTCCAGGGTGAAGCTGACAAACATGGAGATCAACACCGCTGCCACGATGGTGATGCCAAACTCATGGAAAAACTTGCCAATGATGCCGCCCATGAAGCCAATGGGCAGAAACACCGCCACGATAGAAAAGGTGGTTGCCAGCACGGCCAAACCGATTTCTTGGGTGCCGTCCAAGGCTGCTTGGTAGGGGGACTTGCCCATCTCCACGTGGCGCACGATGTTTTCACGCACGACGATGGCGTCGTCGATCAGCAAGCCCACGCACAAAGACAAGGCCATCAAGGTGATCATGTTGATGGTGAAGCCAAACACGTACATGAACAAAAACGTGCCGATGATCGCAATGGGCAAGGTCAAGCCGGTGATGACCGTAGAGCGCCAGGAATTGAGGAACAAAAACACGATCAATACCGTGAGCATGGCCCCCTCAATCAGGGTTTGGCGCACGTTGTTGACCGCCACCCGGATGGTGCGGGCACCATCGCTGACCGACTCGAGTCGCACACCTGGGGGCAGGCGGGTGGCCATGTCTTTGACCGCTTGGTTCAATCCATCGACCACGCCAATGGTGTTTTCGTCTTGCGACTTTTGCACCGATACCAGCAAGGTGCGCTGGCCGTTGTACAAAGCCAGGCTCTCCACCTCTTGTCCGGCGTCTTGCACCCGGGCAACTTGGCGCAAGTAAACCGGGCCACTGGCTTTGCGTGCCACGATGATGCTGCCAAAGTCCTCGGGTCGCTTCAAGCGCGCATCGATTTGCACCACCCGTTCTTGCTGGGTCGAGCGCACGGTGCCCAGCGGCAGGTTTTGATTTTCCGAGCGCACCGCATTGACCACCTGGTCGGCCGAGACACCCATCGCTTCCATGGCCTGGGGGTTGAGCAGCAAGTTGATCTCGCGCTTGGTGCCCCCCACCAAACTCACCGAACCCACGCCACGCACGTTTTCCAAGCGTTTTTTCAGAATTTGATCGGCCCAGTTGGTCAACTCGACGGCTGACATGGCGCTGGCACCCACTGCTGGGGGCTGTGCGATCACCGCCAGCGAGTACACCGCTTTGCTGGCCGGGTCAAATCGCAGCACCCGTGGGTCTTTGACTTCGTCGCGCAGCAAGGGGCGCAGATTGGCAATTTTTTCACGCACGTCTTCGGCACCTTTGCGCCCATCGATGTGCAGTTGGAACTCGACCACCACCACCGAGGTGCCTTCATAGCTGCGCGAGGTCAGGGTGTTGATGCCTGCAATGGCGTTGACGCCTTCTTCAATTTTTTTACTGACCTCGGACTCGACCACTTCGGGAGATGCGCCCGGGTATTCGGTGGTGATGACCACCACCGGAAAGTCCACATTGGGGAACTGATCCACCTGCAAACGCTGGTAGGAAAACCAACCCAAAACCACGATGGCACACATCATCATGGTGGCAAAGACCGGGTTGTGCAGGCTGACGCGGGTGAACCACATGGATCAGGGTGCCTTGGCCGGTGTGTTGACTTTGACGCTGAGCCCTTCGCGCAAACTGCCCACCGCACCGGTGATGATGGTGCTGTCGGCTTCGACCCCAGTGATGCCCACCCAAGTGTCGTTGCTGCCGTTGTTTTGCCCGCGCGGGCCCAGGGTGACAGTGCGGTAGACCACCTTGCCATTGACCAGGGTCTGCACATAGGCCTGGGCCCGCTCGGTGCGCACGGCCGACAAGGGCACGGCCAGCACCTGGGCTTGATCGGTATCGATCAGGCCTTGCACAAATTGGCCATGACGCAAACCGGGCGAGGCCGACAGTGACAGGTCGACCATCACACTGCGGCTGCCAGATTGGGTGCTCGGGCTGATGCGCACCACTTTGGCCGGGTTGGGCAATTCCACCCCTTCGACCTGAATTCGGGCGCTTTGGCCCAAACGCAGGCCCAGCACGTCGGCCGCGCTCATGGGCACTTCGATCTCCAAGCGGCTGAGGTCAACCAACTCCAACACCCTGGTGTCGATGGCCAAGCGTTCGCCGGGTTGGGCCAAACGCGCCGACACCTGGCCCTGGATGGGTGAGCGCAGCACGGCGTCTTCGAGCGACTTGGCCGCCACCTCGGCCGCTGACAAAGCGGCTTTGTGCGAGGACTGTGCCCCTTGCAAGGTGGCCAATGATGTCTCCAGAGCGGTCTTGGAGATGAAGCCTTGATCAACCAAGGCTTTGTTGTTGTCAAACTGGCGTTGGGCGATGTCGATTTGCGCCTTGGCCGCGTCCGCCTGGTCTTTGAATTGCTGCAAGCGCCGCAGGTA
>CANJUS010000277.1:0-3393 GCA_947477505.1 Comamonadaceae bacterium
ATTGGAGATATTTGGCCAACGTGCCCGAAGCCATGAGGGGAAATTGCAAGTCGAGTTGGCCAGGCTGCAATACCTGTCTACCAGGCTGGTCAGGCGCTGGTCTCACTTGGAGCGTCAGCGGGGGGGCATCGGCAACAGGGGGGGGCCTGGAGAAACCCAGATAGAGTTGGATCGGCGCATGCTCGGTGAAGGCATCAAAAGGACCCGTGAGCGGCTTGAGAAAGTCATGCGCCAGCGCCAGACCCAACGCAAACAAAGGTTGCGCAGAGATGCTTATCGGATTTCCTTGGTCGGGTACACCAATGCAGGAAAATCCACTTTATTCAATGCCTTGGTGAAAGCGAAAACCTACGCGGCGGATCAATTGTTTGCCACCCTCGACACCACCACCCGGCAAATTTACTTGGGTCAAGCAGATGGCCATGGCACCTCAGTTTCCTTGTCGGACACCGTCGGGTTCATTCGAGATTTGCCCCATGGACTGGTCAAAGCCTTCGCCGCGACCTTGCAAGAGGCCGCCGAGGCCGATTTGCTTTTGCATGTGGTGGACGCCCATCACCCTCGTTGGATGGATCAAATAGAGCAAGTTCAATCCGTTTTGCAAGAAATTGGCGCTCAAAATGTGGCGCAAATTCTGATTTTTAACAAAGTAGACGCTTTACCGCCAGCACGCAGGCCCCTGCAATCGCAAGATATTTATGAACTCGATGGCCTGGCGGTGCCTCGATTTTTCATCAGTGCACAGACCGGCTTGGGCCTGGCCGAACTGAAAACGGCCTTGGCCCTGCGGGCCGGAACACACAGCACAGAAAATGCGCTTGTTGATCCATGACAGGGGTATGCGTAGTTTCCAAGTCAAATCGCATAAATTTCGGCCTGGAGCGCGAAAAGGGCTTTCTATATTGGGCACAATGTCGTTTCTTTGGATTAAAAAAGATGGTCTTGCATGAACGTTAAACGTTGGAACCTTCTGGACTTGGGTTGGGCTCGCCGCCTGCTGGGTATGTTCAATCTCAATGATGGGCGTTGGGGGCGCGCACAGGATCCACAGGGCACGCCCAGCCAGGGTGCTGCGCCTGAAGGCCCGCGAGGAGAGCCACCTCCACCTCATGGCGCGGCAGAAATCAAGCCAGACAACGAAGCACCGCCCAAGCAGCCCACCAAACCAAGTTCGGGGCCACCCGACTTGGACGACATTTGGCGTGAATTCAATCGCAAACTGGGTCAATTGATGGGTGGTAAACGTGGTGGTCCATCGGGTGCTGGAGGCGGTGGCGGGGGCGGATCCAACGGCGGCAACTGGGGCGGATTCAAGCCCGACATGGGCAATGCACGGGCTGGTTTGGGCGTGATCGCTGCCATCGCCGTGTTGATTTGGCTGGGAACTGGCTTCTTCATTGTTCAAGAGGGACAGCAAGCGGTCATTACGCAATTTGGTCGTTACCACAGCACGGTTGGGGCGGGCTTTAACTGGCGTTTGCCATACCCAGTTCAACGCCATGAGCTTGTTTTTGTCACCCAGATCAGATCGCTGGACATTGGACGCGACACCGTCATCAAAGCAACGGGCTTGCGTGAGTCGGCCATGCTCACCGAGGATGAGAACATTTTGGAGATGAAGTTTGCCGTCCAATACCGGCTGACCGATGCCAGGGCTTATTTGTTTGAGAGTAAAAACCCAACCGATGCGGTGGTGCAAGCCGCTGAAACTGCGGTGCGCGAAGTGGTTGGAAAGATGCGCATGGACTCGGCATTGTCCGAAGAGCGCGATCAAATTGGTCCGCGTGTTCGAGCGATCATGCAAATCATCTTAGACCGCTACAAGGTAGGCATTGAAGTGGTGGGCATCAATTTACAACAAGGCGGGGTGCGGCCACCTGAACAAGTGCAATCTGCCTTTGACGATGTGCTCAAAGCTGGGCAAGAGCGCGAACGCGCGAAAAACGAGGCCCAAGCCTATGCCAACGATGTGGTGCCGCGTGCGGTGGGCGCAGCTTCGCGTCTCAAGGAAGAGGCCGAAGGATATAAATCCCGCATCATTGCCCAAGCCCAAGGTGATGGACAGCGATTCCGATCTGTTCTCAATGAGTACCAAAAAGCACCCCAGGTCACGCGTGACCGGATGTACATTGATGCAATGCAGCAAATTTACAGCAATGTGACCAAGGTGCTGATTGAGTCAAAACAAGGGTCCAACCTGCTGTACCTGCCCCTGGACAAAATCATGCAAGCCACCCAATCTGGGACCATCCCAGCGGGAACGCCTGTGGCGCCAAGCAGTTCCGACAACAACAATGCGGCCTCGAACTCTGTCACCACGGATCCTCGCAACCGTGATGGCACCCGTTCGCGCGATCGCGACGCCCGTTAAAAGACCAGGTCCTCATCATGAACAGAATCGGTTTTTACATCACATCTGGCCTGGCGGCTTTGATGATCATCAGCTCCACCCTTTTTGTGGTGGATCAAAGGCAATTTGGCGTGGTCTACTCCTTGGGGCAAATCAAAGACGTGATCACCGAGCCGGGGTTGCACGTCAAGCTGCCCCCGCCGTTTCAAAATGTCTCGTACATCGATAAACGGCTTTTGACCTTGGACAACCAGGACACGGAGCCCATGCTCACGGCCGAAAAGCAGCGCATGGTCATTGATTGGTATGTGCGGTGGCGCATCACCGACCCATCCAATTACATCCGCAATGTGGGCTTGGATGAAAAAGCAGGCGCCATGCAGTTGAGCCGCGTGGTACGCAATGCATTGCAAGAAGAGATCAATAAACGCACGGTGAAAGAACTTCTTTCCGTCAAACGCGAGGCGTTGTTACAAGATGTCAAGCGAGAGGTTTTGGAGGTGGTTCAAGGTGCCAAGCCTTGGGGCGTTGACGTGGTGGATGTGCGCATCACCAGAGCAGATTACGTCGATGCCATCACCGAATCGGTATATCGGCGCATGGAAGCCGAACGCAAGCGGGTGGCCAACGAACTTCGATCAACCGGTGCGGCAGAAGGTGAAAAAATTCGTGCCGATGCCGATCGCCAACGCGAGGTCACTGTGGCCAATGCCTACCGTGATGCCCAAAAGATCAAAGGTGAGGGAGATGCCGAGGCGGCCCGAATTTACGCTGAGTCATTTGGTCGTGATGCTCAATTTGCACAGTTTTACCGCAGTTTGGATGCCTACAAGGCCAGCTTCAACAAAAAGAGCGATGTGATGGTGGTTGATCCATCCAGTGAATTTTTCAAGGCTTTTCGTGGCAGCGGGGGTTCTTCCGCGCCTGCTGCGGCACCCAAAAAGTGATGGAGCTCGGTTCAGACCTGATCTGGACTGCGCTGGGCTTGGTGCTGGTGATCGAGGGTCTCTTGCCTTTCATATCACCCGCAGGATGGCGACGCA
>CANJUS010000278.1:0-3382 GCA_947477505.1 Comamonadaceae bacterium
CGACCATGAAGCCCACCCACATGCCGGCCAGCGCCAAGGCCAAGGCCAACCCAGCCAACGGCGGCCACCACACCCCGGCCAAACCGTAAAAGGTTTGCGGTGCGGCGTAATGGGTCCAAGGGATGCGGCGCATGGGTTTATTCCAAGGCAATGCGCAAGGCCTGGGCACAGGCCCAGGGGCTGAACAAGCCCGACAGCAGCAGCAAGGCCATCAGCACCGACAGGTGCGCCCCACTGCCCAAGCCGGCGGCCAAAGCCTCAACCGCACCGGCCCCAAACACCAGCACCGGCACAAACAAGGGCAACACCAACAAGGCGAGCAAGACACCGCCGCCGCGCAAACCCAAGGTCAGGGCTGCGCCTATGGCTCCAAGACAAGACAACACGGGGGTACCGATCAAAAGGGACAGGGCCAACACGCCCAGGGCATCGCCAGACAGGTCAAACAAGACCCCCAGCAAGGGTGCCAATAATACCAATGGCAAGCCACACAAGACCCAATGGGCGGCGATTTTCGCCACAACCAGCAAGGTCAATGGCGTACCCGACAACAGCATTTGCTCCAGCGTGCCGTCGCGGTGATCGGCCTCGAACAAGCGGTTCAGGGCCAGCAAACTCGCCAGCAATGCCCCCACCCACAGCACGCCCGGGGCGAGCATGCGCAAGGTGGTGCGCTCGGGGCCCACCGCCAGCGGGAACAAAGCGGCCACCACCACAAAGAAAAACACCACGGTCAACACCTCGCTGGGGCGGCGCAAGGCCAGCAGCACATCGCGGCGCAGCAACGACCACAGCGCGTTCATGGTGCGCCCAATCGCAGGCTGCGGTTGTCGCCCCCGCTCAACTCGACCGCTTGGTGGCTGGTGAACACCACCATCCCGCCTTGCGCCACATGGGCTTTCATCAAGCCTTGCAGCACGGTGCAGGCGGCGCTGTCCAAAGCGACGAAGGGTTCGTCAAGCAACCACAATCGCGCCGGGCTCAGGCACAAGCGGGCCAGCGCGACGCGGCGCTTTTGGCCTTGCGACAAGACCTGCAAGGGCAAGTGCTCACGCCCGCGCAAACCCATTTGGCGCAAGGCTGCGGTGGCCGCGTCGATCGACCAGGCTTGGTCCATGAGGGCGGCGGCGAAGTGCAGGTTCTCCAGCGCGCTCAAGCCTTCTTTGAGGGCCAAGGCATGGCCCAGGTAGAGCATCTCGCGCAGATAGGTTTCGCGCACCAGCGCCATCGGCGCGCCATCCCACAGCAGCTCACCGGCAGCGGGTTCGCTCAAACCGCACAGCAAGCGCAACAAACTGGTTTTGCCGCTGCCGTTGTCGCCTTGCAGGTGCAGGCTTTGGCCCGGCACGACCGACAGGTTGAGCCCGGCGAACAAGGTTTTGCCCCCACGCGCACAGGCCAGGTCGCGGGTTTGCAAGCCCAAAGCGTTGACTTGGGCCATCACATGTAGGTGCCACTCAAGGTGAGCACCTCTCCGCCGCTGCCAATTTTGAAGCGAGCCAAGCCCGCACTGCGCTCGGTGTTGACGCCGCCCAGATCGAGTCGGCGCACACCGCGCTGGCGCAACTCCTGCATGGCCTGCCACAGCAGCAGGTTGTGGGCGTTGAGGTCGCGCCCCACATCGCTGGACCAACCCACTTGGTAGGTGGCGGCCTGGCCATGGATCAAAAACAGCATGGCCGCCGCCCGTTCACCGGCGGCATCGGCACGCAAGATCAACGCCGTTTTGGACACGTGTTTGCGCGCATGGATGTATTGGTTGATCCAACCCAGTGGCAAACCCGAAAAACCGCGCGACAAGCGCTGCTTGAGTTCTTCTTCCATCAACCATGCGTATTGCGCCGGGTTGGCCCCCACGCGCTGCACCTGCAGGCCCGCACCCTCGGCGGCGACCAAGCGGTTGCGCCAGCGCGCGTCCATGGCCGCACGCAGTTGTGCGTCGCTGTGCGTGAGGTTGAGGATCACGGTGGACTCGCCCGTCATCACCCGGGTCATGCCGCGCCAGCGCACGCCTTCTGGGGCTGGCGGCTCATCGGGGGAGAACAAAGCCAAGCGCGGCCGCCACAGTGGCAACTGGCGCTTCAAGGCCACCAGCACCTGGGCCTTTTCGCTGCGTTGCAAGGGCACCAACCACAGCGGGCCATGGGCGCACAAGGCGACGGTGGCGATCAAGCCGACCCGGCGTGCGCTGAATTGGGCCATGGCGATGGTCTGCCCATCGCGCTGCACCCGCGCGCGCAAACAAGCCACGCCCAGCGCCATCATGGTCTCGCCATAAGCCCAGTCTTGTTGCAATGCTGCTGCAGCTTGGCCGTGGGCCTGGTCCCAGGCCTGGGCATCGTGGCCGTCCCATAGGACCTTCATGCTTTTAGAATGCCCCCACCATGAACCCATTGACCCGCTGGCTGCGTCGCCCCCCCGTGCAAACCGTGATGGGGCAGCGCCTGCCCGAACCGCGTTTGACTTGGGGCGCGGCCACCATGGCCTTGCTTTATTTGGGCGTGCCGGTGTTGGCCGTGGGCATGGTGATTGATGCGCTCATTCAGCTCACCACCGGTCGCTGCACCGGCGTGTGGTGCTGGTTTGGCTGAAACCCACCGCAGGCCCCCCACCGAACGCGGGCGCAGCACCTGCGCGCGGGGCCCTGCACGCATGAACCCTGGCTGGGGCTGGGGGGAACGGGTTTGGCTTGGCATACAGGGGTTTGATCTTACCGCCGCCGGGTGACACACGCCTTGACCACAGGCTTTGTCGCCCGTGTGGCAAAGCCCCTGCGCCAGCGCCTGGGGGTGGTCAATAATCGGTCCCTCACCCACCGCAGGAGACCGCACATGACAACCACCCGCCGTTTCTGGACATTGCTGATGGTGGCTGCCTTGGCCGCCGGCACCGCACTGGCCCAAGCACCCGCTTTTCCCAGCCGCGCCCTCAGCCTGGTGGTACCCAACCCACCCGGCGGACTGGTCGACACCTCGGCGCGCTTGGTGGCCGAGCCCTTGGCGCGCTTGATCGGCCAATCGGTGGTGGTGGACAACAAACCCGGCGCCAGTGGCAACTTGGCCTACCAAACCGTGGCCCGTTCAGCCAAAGACGGCCACACCTTGTTGGTGTCGTACTCGGGCTACCACGTGGCCAACCACATCTTGATGGACAAGGTGGGCTGGGAGATGCGCGACCTCACCCCCGTGGGCCTGATCACCGTGGCCACCAATGTGATTGCGGTGCACCCCTCGCTGCCGGTGAACAATTTAAAAGAATTCATCGCCTACCTCAAGGCCAACCCGGGCAAGGTCAATTACGCCTCGCAAGGCAATGGCTCGGTGTCGCACATCGGCACCGAAATATTCAAGCAACAAACCGGCACCGACATGGTCCATGTGCC
>CANJUS010000279.1:0-3372 GCA_947477505.1 Comamonadaceae bacterium
CTCCAGTTGGGGTTGAAATCAGATCACCCTCAAAATCCAGGGCTTGGCACTGTGTGGGTCATGCCTGGGCAACCTGTGTTGCATGGCCAAAGGTGATGCTTTTGATCATGCCATGGAATGCGACACCCAGTTCGGGTGCTGGACATGAACGCTTCTAAATCCGATGTCAAAAAATGGGGGAATCCTTGCATTGACAGTCCCGGGTGAAGGCAGCACCATGGCCAGTCGAAAAAGCAGAAAGAGTGCATCCATGTCAGAGCCTATGCGCCCCAGTGGTCTGGATACCAACGGCGAAGATTTTTTAACTGCAGTGGGTGCGCAAACCCCAGGTGGTCAGTACCTGCGGCGTTACTGGCACCCCTTCATGTTGGCCAGCGAGTTGCAAGACCTGCCCGTGGCGTTGCGGTTGATGGGTGAAGACTTGGTGGTGTTTCGCGACCGCTCAGGGCGCATCGGTTTGTTGCACAAGCATTGCTTGCACCGTGGAACATCGCTGGAGTTTGGCATCCCTGCAGACAAAGGCATCCAATGCTGTTACCACGGCTGGAAATTCGATATCGATGGCACGATTTTGGAAACACCCGCCGAACCCCCTGGCAGCAAGATCAAGCACAACTTCAAGCAAGGCGCCTACCCCGTGCGCGAACTCCATGGCTTGTTGTTCGCCTACTTAGGCCCGCCTGAAAGCATGCCCGAGTTGCCGGTGCTCGATACCTTTGCCAAAGACGAAGGCAATCAACCGGTGCCATTTCGCTTTCACATGCCCTGTAACTGGTTGCAAGTGGTGGAGAACGCTTGCGACCCCATCCACAATGTTTTTTTGCACGCCATTGTGAGCAGCCAATTCTCTGACGCGTTCAAGGTGTTGCCTGCGCTGGATTTTGTGGACACCCCCATGGGCTTTTTGTCCATGGCCACCCGGTTGGTCAATGGCAAGGTGTTTGTGCGCGCCAGTGACATCATCATGCCCAACATCGGGCAGTTCACGGGTTCCAGCAACAAAGCCGCTGAGGACAGTTTTCGCATCGGATGTGGCCGCACCCGCTGGGTGACGCCCATTGACGATGTCAATTGCCACTATATTGGCTATGTGCACTTCAATCCCAAATACACGCCCTATGGGCAGCTCCAACCAGACGACCTGGGCGTTGACAAAGCAGGACTGATTGGCCAAACCGATGAGCGGCCTTACAAAGAGCGGCAGCGCGAACCTGGCGACTACGATGCAGTGGCCAGCCAAGGACAAGTGGCCAATCGGCGCACCGAACACCTGGGCACCACCGACCGAGGGGTGGTGATGTTTCGCCGCCTGTTGGCCAAAGCCATTCAAGCCAATTTGCAAGGGGAAACGCCCGCCTTGCCCCAACCCATGTTGTGGGACGGAAAAACCAGAACCTATGCGCACGAATATGTGTTGAGCGTCACGCCCGCATCCCAGGGTGCATCGCACGATGCATTGCAATCATTTGGCCGGGCAGCGGCGCTGGCTGTGATTGCGGCGCAAGCCTTGAGTGCGGACGACGAAACCATCGAAGCCCGGGCCAAGCAACAGGTGTTGCAACTGTTAAAGGAAATTGTCTAATGAAGCTTTTAAAACTGTGCATGCTGTGCCTGCTGTGGCCTTTGTGGGCCCATGCACAGTCCTATCCGCAACGCCCCATCAAACTGGTGGTGGCTTATCAAGCCGGAGGCGCGACCGACGCATTTGCCCGCATCGTGGCGCAAAAGCTCGCAGGCTTCATGGGCCAACCTGTGGTGATTGAAAACCGAGCCGGAGGCAATTCGGTCATTGGCACCGATTTTGTGGCCAAAGCCCCTGCTGACGGATACACCTTGCTGCTCAACCCGGCGTCGCATTTGACCGTGCCATTTTTCAACAAAAAAATGCCATATGACGCGGTGAAAGACTTCACGCCCATCATCGCAGCGGCCTACAACAACCGCTGCATCGTGGTGCACCCTTCATTGCCCGTGCAAAACTTGGGCGAATTCATTGCTTATGCCAAAAAGAATCCGGGCAAGCTGTCGTATGGAGTGGCCGCCTCTGGATCGGCCCAAGAGTTGGCGGGCGACTTGCTCAAATACACCACCGGCATCGACATGGTGCCTGTGCCCTACAAAGGGGGCGGCCCAGCGATGAACGATTTGTTGGGTGGGCAAATACAAGTGGGTATTTTTGTATTGGCCGACACCTTGCAACACATCAAATCGGGGCGCTTGCGTGCACTGGGCATTGTCGAGGGACGGCGCTCCAAAGCGGCATCAGAGATCCCCACCGTGGCCCAAGCGGGGGTGCCTGGTTTTGCCATTCCAGACCAATGGATCGGAATTTTTGGGCCTGCCGGCTTGCCAACGGCCGTCACCCAACGCATCAATGCCGAAATGAACAAGGTCTTGGCCCTGTCCGATGTCAAGGCGGCGCTGGAGAACATTGGTTACGAAACCATCGGTGGCAGTGCGCCTGAATTTGCCACCATGGTGACGGAAGACCAAAAGAAGTACCAAAAGCTGTCCGAGACCATTGTGTTGAACGTGCAGTGACGCACTTCTACCTCCTCTTTTTAAACTGAAAGACCTGCAATGAAACTGGTGACATTTATCACGCCCCAGGGGGCTGAACACATTGGCTGCATGAAGGCCGACTTGGCCCATGTGATCGACTTCACAGCGGCCGATTCATCGGACATGTTTCGCGACATGTTGGCGTTGATCGATGCGGGCCCTGCCGGCCTGGACGCGGCACGCACCTTGGTCCAAAAAGCCGCCCATGTGTTGCCACTGTCATCCGTGAAATTGATGGCGCCTTTGCCCAGGCCACGCCGCTTGCGCGACTGCCTGGCGTTTGAAAAGCATGTGCGTCAATCGCGGGCCAATCGGTATTTGTTTGGGCAGGGCAAAGAGCGCGTAGACCCGGCCAGCATCCAGTTGCCCAGCGCTTGGTTTAAAAAACCGGTCTATTACAAAGGCAATGTATTTAGCATCGTGGGCACCCATGCGCCGGTTCATTGGCCGGCTTATTCTCAAGTCATCGACTATGAGTTGGAAGTGGCCATCGTCACCAACCGTTCAGGCAAAGATGTGCCCATCGAAAAAGCCTTGGACTATATTTTTGGTTACATGGTGTTCAACGATTATTCGGCCAGGGATGCCCAGTACATCGAAATGCAAACCGGTCTGGGCCCTGCCAAGGGCAAAGATTTTGACACCGGCAACGCCATGGGCCCGTGGTTGGTCACGGCCGATGAAGTGCCTGATCCTCAGGCGTTGACCATGCTCGCCAGGGTCAACGGTGAGGAGTGGTCGCGTGGCTCCAGCGCCGAGATGCAACACAGCTTTGCCGCCATCGTCAGCCACGCTTCGGATGCGGAGACC
>CANJUS010000280.1:0-3367 GCA_947477505.1 Comamonadaceae bacterium
AATGGGCATGGGGAAATTACATCACTAAAATCATTCGAAATCATGACCATCCTAGACGATCGCGCCAAGTTATTGCTCAAAGCGTTGGTGGAACGCTATATCGCCGATGGCCAGCCGGTGGGATCGCGCACTTTGTCGCGGGCTTCTGGCTTAGAGCTTTCGCCGGCCACCATTCGCAATGTGATGTCCGATTTGGAGGAGTTGGGGCTGATTGCCAGCCCCCACACCTCGGCCGGGCGGGTGCCCACAGCACGCGGTTACCGCTTGTTTGTTGACACCATGCTCACGGTCCAGCGAGAGCAACTCCAAACCCCGGCCCTGGCGGCCGAGCAACCTCAAAAAGTCATCGCCAGCGCCGCCCACCTGCTGTCGAGCCTGTCGCATTTTGTCGGCGTGGTCATTGCACCACGGCGCACATCGGTGTTTCGCCACATTGAATTTCTGCGTTTATCTGAGCGCCGTTTGCTGCTCATCATCGTCTCGCCCGAAGGTGATGTGCAAAACCGGGTGATTTTTACGCCAACCGATTACTCGTCGAGCCAGCTCGTAGAGGCCGCCAATTTCCTCAACACCCATTTTGCGGGCATGGCCATCGAGCAAGTGCGCGAGCGCCTCAAAAGCGAGGTGGACACGCTGCGCAGCGAGATTGCCACCTTGATGCAAACTGCCGTGGCCGCAGGTTCCGAGGCCATGGGAGACGAGACCGCCGAAGTGGTCATCAGCGGCGAGAGAAACCTGCTGTCGGTGAGCGACTTCTCCAGCGACATGGGGCATTTGCGCCGCGCATTTGATTTGTTTGAGCAAAAAGCCCAGCTCATTCGCTTGCTCGACGTCTCCTCTCAGGCCGAAGGGGTAAGCATTTTCATTGGGGGCGAAAGCCAAATCGTGCCCTTCGAAGAGCTGTCCGTGGTCAGCTCTCCCTATGAAGTCAATGGTCAAGTGGTGGGAACCTTGGGTGTCATTGGGCCTACCCGCATGCCTTATGAGCGCATGATCCAGATCGTGGACATCACTTCACGACTGGTCAGCAATGCCCTCAGCCACCAAAGCAAATAAGTTTCCATGCGCTGGGCCCTGACGCTGAGCGCATTGGCGCACCTGTTGCTGGCCATGGGCGTGGGCTTGTCGGTGGACGAAGCCCACTACGCCTTGTACGCATACCACTTGGATTGGAGCTATTTTGACCATCCCCCCTTGGTGGGTTGGTTGCAGTGGCCAGCCGTTGCATTGGGCGGTTCGGACTTGGCGTTGCGCATCGTGCCCCTGGCTTGCGCCTGCGCATCAGCTTGGCTGCTGTGGTTTATCACCCAACAATGGTTTATACGTCAAGGCCAGGGGCACGACGGCCAAACCGCTGCCCAAGGTGTCTTGTGGCTGTGGTTGTGTGCGCCCATGGTGCACTTGCTGGCGCTGGCCTTGGTACCCGACACTTTGTTGATGCCCATCGTGCTGGCGCTGTTGCATTTCACCTTGCGCTTGACACAACACCAGACCACCCCCATGGCAAATAACGCCTGTCCATGGCGCGACTGGTGCGCCGTGGGTGTGTGCTTGGGGCTGGCTGGGTTGACCAAATACACCGCAATTTTGTTGGTGCCCGGCTTTGTGATGGCACTCACGCTGTCACAGGGATGGCGCTGGTTGCGCGGGCCTGGCCCATGGCTGGCAGCGTGCATCGCTGTGGTGCTCATCAGCCCGATTTTGTGGTGGAACCATTCGCACGAATGGATTTCTTTTGCCTACCAATTGGGCCACGCCGGTGGGCGTGAAGAATGGCAGGCCAAACGGGTCTTGGGCTTTGTGCTGGTGCAACTGCTGGTTTTGGGCCCCTTGTCCTGGTGGGCCTTGGTGGCTGGGTGGCGGGGCATGCCTCAAACTGAGCAGCGATGGCCTGTGTGGGTGGCGCTGGGCTTGGCGTTGCCCGTTTTGCTGCTGACCATGGCGATGTCGGGCAGGGGCTCGGCTTTGCCACATTGGACAAGCTGGTCGTGGGTGTTGCTGTTGCCTGTGGCTGGTTGGGCTTGGCTGGAGGCTTGGCCCCGTCACCGGGTTTGGTGGCGGTCCGCTTTGGTCTTGCAAATGCTGGCCTGTTTGGCTTTGGGCGTGGGCTTGCTCACTGGGCGACCTGCCAATCCGTTTGCAGACGTCCAAGGTTGGCAAGCTGCTGCGCAACGGGCCACCCAAGTGGCCAAGGCGCAGAGGCTAAATACATTGACGGTGGTCAATTGGAGCTTGGCCAGTCGTTTGGCCTGGTACGCGCGGCCCATGCCGGTGGTCGTAGCGCAAAGCCACCAAGATCAGTTTGACCTGTGGTTTGGCCAGTTCAAAGCTGGAGACGATGCCTTGTGGGTCGATTGGTCAGTTAAACCTTATCCAGCCCCATTGAGTCAAGCTGGACAAGCGGGCTTTGCGCATTGCGACCCCATTGAACAGCACGCCAGCGAACGCTGGGGCCACGAGGTGGCCACATTCACGTTCCACAAATGCCGCGATTGGAGACCCTTGCCATGAAACTGCCCAAGGCATTTTGGACAGCTTGTGCCTTATCGATGGCCGCATGGGTCTTCCAGGCCAGCCCCATGAACGCCACGGTATTCATGGCCGTGAACAGCTGGGGCACTGCGCTGCCAGATGCACTGTGGGCGTGCCTGACCATTTTGGGCGACACCTGGGTGGTGTTGACATTGTTGGCACTCAGCTTGTGGTGGCAGCCAAAAGCACTGATGGGGTTTGCTTTGGCAGTTCCTTTGGCAGGGGCGGTGTCGCGTTTGACCAAAGTGCTCACACAGATACCGCGCCCGGCTGGGGCCATGGACCCAAACAGTATTCACATCATTGGTCCAGTGCTGGAGTTTCATGCCTTTCCCTCTGGGCACACTTTGAGCGCATTTGCGCTGGTGGCCGTGTTGCTGGCAGGGCGGCGCATGCATATTGCGGGTGTGTTGGCCTTGATTTTGGCCACTGGTGTGGGTGTGTCTCGCATGGCCGTGGGGGCACATTGGCCTGCCGATGTGATGGCCGGCGCCGCCTTGGGGTGGTTGTGCGGCTCATGGACCCAAGCCTGGGCGGACCAGTGGTTGCAGCGGCAAAGCCAAGACCGACAAGACCGAACCATCCGTTTGTTGGCCTGGGTTTGCATGCTGATGTGTGCATGGACATTTCAAGTCAATACGCTGTATCCGTTGGCCCAGTTGCTGCAAATGACCTTGGCCAGCGCTGGCATCGCGTCTTGCGCGCTGTGGTTGTGGCGAACCAAGCGCTGAGTCAACCGCAAGTAGAATCGTCTCCAAGGGCCTATAGCTCAGTTGGTTAGAGCAGAGGACTCATAATCCTTTGGTCCCTGGTTCGAGTCCAGGTGGGCCCACCA
>CANJUS010000281.1:0-3349 GCA_947477505.1 Comamonadaceae bacterium
AGCCAAGTTTCCATGGTGCAGGTCTCCTTTGGGGTTAAGTTTGAACGCTCGGTGTGCTGCTTTCGGTGCTTTGGCGGCGCGCACTCCACCAGCCCGCCAGCAGCACGCCAGCGATGGCCAAGCTGCTGACAATGACTTGCAACCAAATTTCGGGCAGGGGCAGGGATTGGAAAAACTCCGACAGCAGCGGCTCGCCGAGCACCATCTTGGCGGCGGTGAAAGCCAGCACAGCAGCACCGATTTGGATGATCGCCGGCCAACGCTCAACCAAGCGCAGCACCAAAGAGCTGCCAAACACCACGATGGGCACGCTGATGAGCAGGCCCAGCACCACCAAGTCCATGGCCCCGTGCGCGGCACCGGCCACACCCAATACGTTGTCCACGCCCATCAAGGCGTCGGCCACGACAATGGTTTTCATGGCGCCCCAAAACGAGCTTGGCCCTGAGGCGTCCCCGTGTTCTCCGGGCTGCTCGCCCAGCAATTGGTAGGCAATCCACAGCAGGCCCAGGCCACCGGCGAGCATCAAGCCTGGTATTTGCAGCAGCCAGACCACGCCCAAGGTCATGATGCTGCGCACCACAATGGCCCCCACGGTGCCCCAGAAAATGGCTTTGCGTTGCAAGGCGGGAGGCAGGTTGCGCGCGGCCAGCGCGATCAAGATGGCGTTGTCCCCGGCCAAGACGAGGTCGATCAAAATGATGGCCAGCAAGGCTGACCACCAAGGGGCGGTAAATAGTTCCACAGAAGCTCCACAATGACATCAATCACAGCCTGTGGAGGCGCGGGGAAAGGCAATGGATGGAAACCCATGGACGCTTCGCCGCGCCCCATGGGCAACGGATCGAAGGTCTTGCTCAGCTTGTGGTGATGCTGTTATGTGCCCAACAAACCGGAAGCAAAGCTTCGTATTGACGATTTGTTGATCCCATTGCCCGGAAATACCTGGTGGACAACAGGATGGAGCTACTCCCCATCGAGTAAGCGGATTAAACCCGGGAATGAAATGCCCTATGGGTTTTGTGGTTTTTGGGCCGGCCGCGCTGGGCTTGAGTCAAGCAGGGGTGGGCTTATTGCAGCCAACCGCGTTTGCGGAAATACCACATGGGAACGATGGCGCTGGCCAGCATCAACACCAAGGCATACGGGTAGCCCCACTCGTGCGCGAGCTCGGGCATGAATTGAAAGTTCATGCCGTAAATGCTGGCGATCAAGGTCGGTGGCAGCAATGCCACACTGGCCACCGAGAAGATTTTGATGATCTTGTTTTGGTTGATGTTGATGAAACCCACCGTGGCGTCCATCAAGAAGTTGATCTTGTCGAACAAAAAGGCGGTGTGGCTGTCAAGCGACTCAATGTCGCGCAAAATTTGGCGCGCCTCTTCAAACTGCTCGGCATTGAGCATCTTGGCGCGCATCATGAAGCTGACCGCGCGGCGGGTGTCCATCACGTTGCGCCGAATGCGTCCGTTCAAGTCTTCTTGGCGGGCAATGGCGCCCAGCACCTCGCCGGCCAAGGCGTCGGTCACGTCAGCAGACAGCACCAATTTGCCGGCTTTTTCCAGCTCGTCATAAATCCCCTCCAGCGTGTCGGCAGAGTACTCGGCATCGGCGTCAAACAGCTTGAGCAACACGTCTTTGTCGTTTTCGATCAAGCCCGGTGCGCGCCGGGCACGCATGCGCAGCAATCGAAACACGGGCACGTCTTCGTCGTGGATGGAGAACAACACGCCCCGGCTTTTGAGGGCTTCGTTTTGCTGGTTGAGGATGAAGGCCACCCGCACCGTGCGCGGCTCGTCTTCGTCGGCGATCAAAAAGTCGCTGCGGATGTGCAGCTCGCCGTTATCCTCTTCATAAAAACGCGCGGACTCCTCGATGTCTTCGTCCATCGCGTCTTCTGGGATGAGCAGCCCAAAGTGCTGGTTGATCCAGCGTTTTTCTTCCAGGGTGGGCGACTCGAGGTCGACCCAGATCGGCTGAAAGCGAGACAGCTCTTCCAAGGATTCGATTTCCTCTTGGAACAAGCGCCCGTTGGCAAGGGTAAAGATATTGAGCATGGCAAAGGGTGGCGTCAGACACCAGGTTTCGAAGGCGGGGAGGGAGTGGCAGCTTTCGAACCTCTGGCAGCGCGACCCGTGCAGGGCAACCCGTTGCGCGATGAAATTCGAAAGCTACCGACTGGGGTAGGTTTCCAAGGAGACGGCTCCGTATTTGTACAACTTTCAATTATGTCACCGAAGTGTGACCAAAAAGCATCTGAGCAGATCCCTTTTGCCCTCTGGATTGTTTTTTCGCAAGGCCTGGGCAAGCGGTCGTGTTGGGACCCAATTTCTCGGGTCTGAGAGGTTGCCAAACCGGGCGCGCCGGTGCATAGTGGGGCTGTCTGAGTGCAAACGGTGCCTTGGCGCTGTGGGCATTCAGATCGATCAACTTGAACCACCAGGAGACGCCATGAACTTGACGATCAGCGGTCACCATTTGGAAGTGACCCCGGCCCTGCGCAGTTATGTGACCCACAAGCTCGACCGCATCACCCGCCACTTTGACCAGGTGGTGGATGTGAAAGTCTTGCTGACGGTGGAGAAACAAAAAGAGAAAGAGCGTCGCCAACGGGCCGAGTGCAATATCCACGTCAAGGGCAGCGACATGTTCGCTGAGAGCGCCAATGCCGACTTGTATGCCGCCGTCGACGACTTGGTCGACAAACTCGATCGCCAGGTGGTGCGCCACAAAAACAAACTGCAAGACCACCAGCACACCACCGCCAAGCGCATTTTGTAGGCGCCACCCGCTCCCCTTTGGTTGGGATTTCAGATCCATAGCCCTTTCGCGCCGGGGTGATGGGGGAGCGGTGGCGCGCACGCCATGGCGCAGGGCCTGAGCCAAGCCCAGCTTGCGCAGGACAAAGCCTGGCGCGGTGCGGGTTTGGGGGCGATCGCAGGTGTCACAAAGTATTTGGGTGTGTTCTCTTGACGGGTGCATAATCTGCCACACTTTTATGACGCCCTCATGAACCGACTCGCCGCCATCCTTCCGCCCGAACAGGTTTTGGTCTGTGTAGACGTGACCAGCAAAAAACGCGCATTCGAAGAGGCCGGGCTGCTGTTTGAGGAGCGCCATGGCATGAGCCGCGCCTTGGTGGCCGACAGCTTGTTTGCCCGCGAGCGGCTTGGTTCGACCGGTTTGGGCTATGGGGTGGCGATTCCCCATGGGCGCATCAAGGGCCTCAAAACGCCAATGGCGGCGGTGTTTCAACTGGCCGCGCCGATAGGCTTTGACGCCCCCGACGAGCAACCCGTGTCCCTGCTGATTTTTTTGCTGGTCCCCGAGGCATCGACCCAAAAGCACC
>CANJUS010000282.1:0-3348 GCA_947477505.1 Comamonadaceae bacterium
AGGTGGCCATGCCCACACTGGCCGATGGGGGGCTGATGGGGGGGGCTGGGGGCGCCTCACTGAGGTGGAGGTAACGCTTGAGGTCAGCGTACTCTTGCTGCAGCAAATCACTGTACATATAGCCAAACACGAAGGTGCTGAGCAACACCACGGCCAGCACCCACCACAAGCCCTTGCGTTGGGGTTTGACTTCAGGCGCCCACGGGTCACCTGGTTCATCGTCGGCCGAAAGCTCTGAGGCCGACATGTTGCCAATATCGGGCACCTCTGGCGGGGCTTCCTTGCGCAAAGGGGCAACGGCAGGGGCAGGCTTGGGCACAGGGGCCGGTTCCGCAGCGACCAAAGGCTCGCGCTGAGCGTTAGTAGACCAACCGCGCGCCTCGGGCGTTTCGGCTTTGACCTGGCCGGGTTCGCCCTCGACCTCCCAAGTCAGTAAATTTTTACCAAAGGTTTGCAGCTTGGTTGCATGCAAGGTACTGGCATTGACCATCAACACCACGTTGATGTTGCTGGCCGGAAACCCATTGACCAATCGGGCCAACAATTGCAATTCAAACTCTTGCATGGCCAAGATGTCACGAAAAATCAAATACCGCTTGGGCGCACTTTTGACCTGTTTGTCCCTTGCCTGGGACACCGTGAGCTCGGACAAGATGCCGTTGAACATTTCAACCAGCTTGGCCGAGTCGGCAGAAAAACAAAACTCGACCATGCGCTCGCCACGGGCGCGCAAATCTTCATGGATTTGATTGGCATAAAAGTCCAAAGTCAGATCGCTGTCACTGAGCACAGCCAGGTTCAATCGACCCTCGATCATGGACTTGAGCAAGATCTCATAGCGCATCTTGTCGCCCGGACTTTGGTACACAGTGCTCATTTGGCCATCCATCCCATCAAACTGGCAAACCGTTGCTGTCAAAACGCATATTCTCCGGCACAACGGGTTCGGGCTTGAGCAGGCCCTCGCCAGCGGCATAAGACTGATTCAGACTGAACACATAAGCAATCACCTGCGCCACCGCATGGTACAGGCCTTCGGGGATGGGTTCATCGACTTGGGTCGTGAAGTACAAGGCACGGGCCAACTCTGGGGCCGGGAACAATTCCACCGCGTGGGCCTGGGCTTCCTCACGGATGCGCCGCGCCAACTCGTCGCTGCCTTTGGCCAGCAAAATCGGCGCGCCTTCGCCATTGGGGTCATAGGACAAAGCCACGGCAAAGTGTTGCGGGTTGGTGATGACCACGTCGGCGTCCTTGACCTTGGCCATCATCTTGTTGTTGGCCATTTCGCGTTGACGCTGTTTGATTTTTTGCTTGACCTCAGGTCGACCCTCTGAGTCTTTCATCTCGTCCCTGACCTCTTGGCGCGACATCATGAGTTTTTTGTGCACTTGATACTGCTGGATCGGCACATCGGCCAAGGCGATCAGCAACAAACCCATGCTCAACCAAAAACACGCGTCCACGATCAGCTTGCCCGCAATCGCCATGGCTTGGTTCAAATCCAAATTGGCCAAGTTGAGCAGCTCTTCCATGTGGTTGCTCACCTGCAATAACAAAATGCCCCCCACCACGACAAACTTGGCGATCGACTTGGCCAACTCAATCAATGACTTGACGCCAAAAATGCGCTTCAAGCCGTTCATCGGGTTGAGCTTGCTGAATTTGGGGGTCACCATGCCCATGGAGAACACCAAACCACCAGACATCACGGTCGAGGCAATGGCAATGAAGTACATCAGCAGCATGAGCGGCAAGATGAGCAAAAAAGCGTCCACCACAGCCTGTGCAAACAAGCCTGGCAGCAGCTCGGCTTTGTCAGTGATTTTTCGATCAAACTCCAACTGGGACACGAACAATTGGCTCATGCCGTTGAACAGCCAGCCCCCCATGAGGGTGAAAAAACCCACCGCACCAACCGACATCGCAGCCACGGGCAACTCAATGGAGCGCGCCAACTGCCCTTCGGAGCGTGCCTTTTCTAATCGCCTGCCTGTGGGTTCTTCGGTTTTTTCTGCGCTGTCGTCAGCCATATATCACCCCAAAAACAAAGCGCGCATCTGCGCATAGGTTTGCACCCACAGCCAGTTCATCCGGCCAATGGTGCTTGGCAAGGCCAGCCACAAAATGACAAAGCCGGCCATCAACATGGCCGAAAAACCCACTGAAAAAATGTTCAAACTCGGTGCGGCTCGGGTCACAAAACCCAGGCCCACGTTGACAAACAGCAAGGTCATCAAGACCGGCAAGGCAATCAACACCGAGGCCAAAAACATCATGGCACTCCAGGCCAGCATCTTGCCGTAGACGTCTTGCGTCATCAGGTTTTTGCCAATCGGGAACTGGGTGAACGAGTCCAACAAAATACCAAACATGATCAAGTGCCCGCCCATGGCCAAAAAGATCAAAGTGCCTAAGACGTTGAACAACCCCGAGATCACCGGCACGTTGCCCACGTTGGGGTCGATCAAGGTGGCCATGGTCAGGCCCATCGAACCCGACACCACTTGACCGGCCACCACCACACCAGCGGTGGCAATTTGCATGATCATGCCCATGGCAAAACCAATGAACACTTGGTTGAACACCTCGGCCAAACCCGGCCCTGTCAGCGGATCAATCACCGGGATGTCGATTTGCATCGAAATGAAAAAAGAAAACGCCAGCGACAGCACCATGCGGATGCGCAAATTGACCGCACGGATGGAAAAAATAGAAGCAAACGCCAAAAAAGCAGAGATGCGCAGCATCGGCCAGATCAAGGCATAAAACTTGTCCAGCAGATTAAGCATCTCCAGGTTCATGGTCTGCGCTCAACCAAACAGCGTGGGAATGCGGCCAAACAACACCCGGGTGTAGTCGACCATGGTGTTGATCATCCAGCCACCGGTCAAGGCCAGGGTCACGCCCAACGCCACCAACTTCGGGATGAAGCTCAGCGTTTGTTCGTTGATCGATGTGGCCGCTTGAAACACGCCCACCGTCAAACCCACGATCAAACCAATGCCCAAAATGGGCGCGGAGATGAGCATCGTCATCCACAGGGCTTGACGGCCCAAATCCACAACCAGTGCAGTGTCCAACATGGTGGGTTCCTTATTTAAAGACAAAACTCGAAGCCAATGAACCCATCAGCAAGGTCCAGCCATCGACCAACACAAACAACATCAGTTTGAAAGGCATGGAAATGATCATGGGGGACAACATCATCATGCCCATGGACATCAGCACGCTGGCCACAATCAGGTCGATCACCACAAAGGGGATGTAGATCATGAACCCAATGGTGAAGGCGCTTTTCAGTTCAGAGGTGATGAAAGCTGGCATCAAGGTGGTGAAGGGCACATC
>CANJUS010000283.1:0-3338 GCA_947477505.1 Comamonadaceae bacterium
CGTTTTGCAACTTCAAAAACTGCAAAAAACCAGGGTCGGTGTAAGCATGGGGCGGCAAATCGTCGGTCAGCAAGGCGGCGTCGACTTCGGCCACTTCGTTGGCCCGGTACTCGTCGAGCACCAAATTGATGGTGAACAAGCCCACCAGCAGCAAGGCAATAGGGAATAAGCTGGCCAAGGGTGTCCAGCCCTTCCAGGGTGAACCCAGGGTCAGGGTGCCATCGCCTGAATGTTGGGTTTCGGTTCGGGTGACCAAAATGGGTGCCACCCGACGCGCGGCCACGGCACGCATGCGCGCAGCGCGCAGGCGCTCTTGCACTTCGTAAGGCATTTGTTCTAAGTTGGCCGATAGGGCGCGCGCGACTTGCTGGCCAAACTGGTCTTCAGGGCGGTGGAGTATGGTCTTCATGGCGTTGATTTTTTGGCTTTTAATGCGCTGGCAAGGGTTTGGACGGCTCGAAAACAATGGGTTTTAACACTTCCTTCTGAACATCCCATGGCTGAGGCCGTTTCGGCAATGTCAAGCTCCTCCCAATAACGCAGCAGGAAGGCTTCGCGTTGACGTGGCGGCAATTTTTCAATCTCGGCTTCGATTTCCGCCATGGTTTGGCTTTGAATCAAATTTTGCTCAGCGCTTTGCTGCAGTCCATCGGTGTTGGCAGCGCCCAAAAGCTCGAGCAGGTCAAAGCCATCGTCTTCGGCGTCTCCCTGTGCATCGCTGAAATTGATGAACATCGATTGTCGGGTTTTGCGCCGACGGAACCAATCCAAAGTGCAATTGGACAAAATTCGCTGAAACAGCAAAGGCAGTTCGCTGACAGGTTTGTCGCCGTAGTGCTCGGCCAACTTCATCATGCTGTCTTGCACGATGTCCAACGCCGCTTCTTCGTCTCGCACATGGTAGAGCGAGCGCTTGAAAGCGCGTTTTTCCACACTTTGTAGAAAAAGAGAGAGTTCGCGTTCGGTGGCCAATTTGCGTGAGGGTTCCCTGTGACCTCAACGCCCGAGGGTCGTCAAAGGTTGAGGTGCGCTGGATTATGGCATTGAAGAATTTAGTTGAAAGATTGGGCCGTTGCGCTTGTTTTTTGATGCCATAATCACGCCTCAATTTTGGCAAACAGGTCTGGATTCGGCGTCAGTGTGACGGCCCATGGTCCATGGCCCTAAGTCTTGACACCACCCCACAAGGGCCGGTGAAAAGGCACCCAAGGTTTTTCGTTTTCGAAGACTGAAAGGTTCATCATGGAAATCTCAAAAGCAGAAATCGCTTCTGCATCTGCCGCCGCGCTTGCTGGCCCCGAAGAATTGATGGGCGCCGAAATCATGGTCAAGGCCTTGCAGGCTGAAGGGGTCAAGTACCTGTGGGGCTACCCGGGCGGCGCGGTTCTCTACATCTACGACGCCCTGTACAAACAAAACACCATTGAGCATGTGCTGGTGCGCCACGAACAAGCTGCTGTGCACGCAGCCGACGGCTATGCGCGTGCCACTGGTGAGGTGGGTGTGGCGCTGGTCACATCCGGCCCGGGTGTGACCAATGCGGTCACTGGCATCGCCACGGCCTACATGGACAGCATTCCCTTGGTGGTGCTCACCGGTCAGGTGCCCACACATGCGATTGGCTTGGACGCCTTTCAAGAGTGCGATACCGTGGGCATCACCCGCCCCATCGTCAAACACAATTTTTTGGTCAAGGACGTGGCCGATTTGGCGCTGACCATCAAAAAAGCGTTTCACATTGCCCGCTCGGGCCGTCCTGGCCCGGTGGTGGTGGACATCCCCAAAGATGTGTCGTTTAAAAAGACGCCCTACACCGGCTACCCCGGGGACGTGACCATGCGCTCGTACAACCCGGTGCGCAAAGGCCACACTGGGCAAATCCGCAAGGCCATGAATTTGCTCATGGGCGCCAAACGTCCTTATATTTACACTGGCGGTGGCGTGTTGCTGAGCAACGCTTCTGACGAGGTGCGTGCCTTGGTCAACATGATCGGCGCGCCTTGCACCAGCACATTGATGGGCTTGGGTGCCATTCCCGCCAGCGACCCCAAGTTTTTGGGCATGCTGGGCATGCACGGCACGATCGAGGCCAACAACGCCATGCAGCACTGCGATGTGCTCATTGCCATTGGGGCACGTTTTGACGACCGCGTGATTGGCAACCCCAAACACTTTGCCCAAAATGAGCGCAAGATTGTTCACATTGACATTGACCCTTCCAGCATCTCCAAGCGCGTCAAGGTGGATGTGCCCATCGTGGGCGACGTCAAAGACGTGCTCACGGAGTTGATGAACCTGATCACCGAGTCCAAAGCCAAGATGGACGCCAAGGCATTGGCCGATTGGTGGACCTCGGTCGAGGGCTGGCGCTCACGCCAGTGCCTGAACTACGACCGGGACAACAAAGATGTCATCAAGCCGCAGTATGTGGTTGAAACCCTGTGGAACATGACCAAGGATGTCGATGCCTACATCACCTCCGACGTGGGGCAGCACCAAATGTGGGCGGCGCAGTATTACCGCTTTGACCAACCCAGGCGCTGGATCAATTCGGGTGGTTTGGGCACCATGGGCGTAGGGATTCCTTATGCCATGGGCATCAAATTGGCCAAGCCTGAGAGCGAGGTCTATTGCATCACGGGTGAGGGCTCGGTGCAGATGTGCATCCAAGAGTTGTCCACCTGCTTGCAGTACAACACCCCAATCAAGATCATGGCCCTGAACAACCGTTACTTGGGCATGGTGCGCCAGTGGCAAGAGATCGAGTACTCGGGCCGATACAGCCACAGCTACATGGACGCCTTGCCCAACTTTGTCAAACTCGCCGAGTCTTATGGCCATGTGGGCATGTTGATCGAGCGCCCTCAAGACGTGGAGGGCGCTTTGATCGAAGCGCGCAAGCTCAAGGACCGCACGGTGTTCATGGACTTTCGCACCGACCCGACCGAAAACGTGTTCCCCATGGTGCAGGCCGGCAAGGGCATCACCGAAATGCTGCTGGGCAGCGAGGACTTATAAGGCACATCTGATCAACAAGTCCGGCGCGACGCTGGACTCCATCCCATCAACCCTGAGAAGAATCTATTGCCCGCCAAATTTGCCGGTTACCGCTGGCAGACGAGGGCGATGACACCCAACCAGCCACTGTGCTGAGGTGTCTGAGCGAAAAGAGGAATCCCCATGAAACACATCATCTCTGTCTTGCTTGAAAACGAACCCGGCGCGTTGTCTCGGGTGGTGGGCTTGTTTTCGGCCCGTGGCTATAACATCGAGTCCTTGTCGGTGGCCCCCACCGAAGACCCCAGTTTGTCGCGCATGACGCTGCAAACCGTGGGATC
>CANJUS010000284.1:0-3338 GCA_947477505.1 Comamonadaceae bacterium
GCAGTGGTTCCGTGAAAATTTTTGGTCACGAGACAGTGGATTGGCCACCCCACCTGATTGCCCGCTTGGGCCTGGGCTACTGCCCAGAAGAGCGTGGTATTTTTTCGGCCCTGTCTTGTGAGGAAAATTTGCTTCTGCCACCGGTGATTGGAGCAGGGGGCATGGGCTTAGATGAAATTTATGAGATGTTTCCGAACTTGTACGAGCGCCGAACCAGTCCGGGCACGCGCTTGTCGGGGGGCGAACAGCAAATGCTGGCGGTGGGTCGCATTTTGCGCACCGGGGCCAAACTGTTGATGCTTGACGAAATCTCAGAAGGACTGGCGCCTGTGATTGTTCAGGCCTTGGCGCGCATGATCAAGTCCCTCAAGGCCAAGGGTTACACCATCATCATGGTGGAGCAAAACTTTCGGTTTGCCGCCCCCCTGGCAGACCGCTTCTACGTCATGGAGCATGGACGCATCGTGGAGGGTTTTTCCTCCCATGAGCTCAAAGTGAAGATGCCCATGCTGCATGAATACCTCGGGGTTTGACATTTTCTACAGGAGACAGCCATGAAACGCAACATTCTCACCATCGCTGCCTTGGCCGCGTGCACCGCATTTGGGGCGGCGCAAGCCCAGGTATCAGACGGCATTGTCAAAATTGGCGTGCTTAACGACATGTCTGGTCTTTACGCTGACATCACTGGCCAGGGTTCTGTGACTGCCGCCAAGATGGCAGCTGAAGACTACATCAAAGCAACCAAAAGCACATTGAAGGTCGAGGTGGTCGGTGCAGACCACCAAAACAAGCCGGATGTAGGCTCCAACATCGCTCGGCAATGGTTTGACACAGAAAAAGTCGACATGATTGCCGATGTGCCCACCTCTTCCGTTGGTTTGGCCATTGCGCAAATCGCAAAAGACAAGGGCAAGCTGCATGTGAACTCAGGGTCTGCCACAGCTGACTTAACGGGTAAGTCTTGCAATGCCAACACCATCCACTGGACCTACGACACCTGGATGCTGGCCAACGGCACTGGCAAAGCCATTGTGAAAAGCGGGGGCAACACTTGGTTCTTTTTGACCGCTGACTATGCCTTTGGTCATGCTTTGGAACGCGACACAGAGGCCGTGGTTGTGAAAAACGGTGGCAAGGTGGTGGGCAAGGTGCGAACCCCATTCCCAACACAAGACTTTTCTTCTTTCTTGTTGCAGGCCCAGGCTTCCAAGGCCAAGATCATTGGCTTGGCCAATGCGGGGGGTGACACCACCAATTCCATCAAGCAAGCGTTTGAATTTGGCATCACCAAAGGTGGCCAGAACTTGGCGGGCTTGTTGGTCTTTTTGCCCGATGTGCACTCACTGAGTTTGGAAAAGGCTGCGGGTCTCATGCTGACCGAAACCTTTTACTGGGACTTGAACGACCAAACGCGCGCATGGTCCAAGCGCTTCGCATCGGCCAATGGTGGTAAGTACCCATCGATGGTGCAAGCGGGTGTTTATTCCAGCGTGTTGCATTACCTCAAGGCGATTGATGCGGCCAAAACCGATGACGGCACCAAAGTGGCTGCCAAGATGAAAGAGTTGCCCACCGACGACCCGCTGTTTGGCAAGGGCACCGTTCGCGCCGATGGCCGAAAAATTCATCCCGCTTATTTGTTCGAAGTCAAAAAACCGGCTGAGTCCAAAGGCCCATACGACTACTACAAACTGGTGGCCACCATTCCTGCCAACGAGGCCTTCCGTCCGTTGTCCGAGAGCGATTGCCCCATGATCAAGAAGTAAAAACAGCACACTTCATCAGCAAGCCAGCAGATCACGATGGACATTTTTGGCATTCCATTGCAAGCCTTCATGGGGCAGTTGTTGATTGGGCTCATCAATGGGTCTTTTTATGCGCTGCTTTCGCTGGGCTTGGCTGTGATTTTTGGCCTGCTCAACATCATCAACTTCACCCACGGCGCCCAATACATGCTGGGCGCATTCGTGGCCTATCTTTCTTTGACCCATTGGGGTGTCAATTACTGGGCGGCTTTGGTGCTGTGCCCCTTGGTGGTGGGGGCCACAGGTGTGCTCATAGAGCGTTTGATGCTCAAACACTTGTACAAACTAGACCATCTTTACGGATTGCTGCTGACTTTTGGTTTGGCGCTGGTCATTCAAGGTTTGTTTCGCAATGAATTTGGCTCCTCAGGCATGCCGTACCCGGTGCCCGAAATTTTCCAAGGTGTGTTCAATACTGGATTTATGTTTTTGCCCAAGTACCGTGCCTGGGTCATTGTGGCCTCGCTGCTCATTTGTGTGAGCACCTGGTATGTGATTGAGCGCACCAAGCTGGGCGCCTATTTGCGTGCTGCCACTGAAAACCCATCGCTGGTGCAGGCCTTTGGCATCAATGTGCCGCGCATGATCACACTGACCTACGGGTTTGGTGTGGGCTTGGCCGCACTGGCCGGGGTGATGGCCGCACCGATATACCAAGTCAACCCAACCATGGGAGCTGACATCATCATCGTGGTGTTTGCGGTGGTGGTCATTGGGGGGATGGGCTCCATCATGGGCTCCATCCTGACCGGGTTTGGTTTGGGTTTGATCGAAGGGCTGACCAAGGTGTTTTACCCTGAAGCCTCTGCCACTGTCATTTTTGTCATCATGACCATTGTGTTGCTGATCAAGCCTGCTGGCTTGTTTGGGACGCAGAAATAAACCCCATGAACACCAACGCCTTGTCACCCACTGCTGCCAAGTCCCAAGCCCATTTATGGGTGGTGTTTGCCTTCATGGTTGCGATTTTTTCTATCGCACCATTGTGGGTGTACCCCATATTTTTAATGAAGGTCATGTGTTTTGCACTGTTTGCTTGTGCCTTCAATTTGTTGCTTGGCTTTGGCGGGTTATTGTCGTTCGGGCATGCGATGTTTTTGGGCAGTGCAGGATATGCTGCCGCACATGCTTCAAAAATTTGGGGTTGGAACCCAGAACTTTGCGTGCTGTTTGGCACCTGTTGTTCAGCGGCACTGTCCTTGGTGGTGGGCGCTTTGGCCATCCGTCGCCAAGGTATTTATTTTGCGATGATCACCTTGGCTTTGTCGCAAATGGTGTTTTTTTTCTGCTTGCAAATACCCTTCACGGGTGGAGAGGATGGCATTCAGGCCGTGCCCAGAGGCAAGCTGTTCGGCCTCTACGACCTCAATGACAACCAAAGCATGTATGTGTTTGTATTGGCCATATTTTTGTCATGTTTTTTATTGATTTGGCGGGTGGTGAATTCACCTTTTGGACAAATACTCAAGGCCATCCGAGAGCACCAAGATCGTGCCACTTCTTTAGGCTATGACACAGATACCTTTAAGC
>CANJUS010000285.1:0-3326 GCA_947477505.1 Comamonadaceae bacterium
CTGCACCGACCATCAATCCGACCGAATCCTTGGGCGAAAAAGAAGAGCTCCTGGACGGCAAAGTCGCACCCCCGGCACAGGCCCCACCCGCAGTGGCTCCTCCAGTGGCGGTGCAGGAAAAGACGGCCAGCCAGACCCAAAGCGATGGCGTCAAACCTGACGCAGACGAGGCCAAAGCCAAGGGCGATGCGACCAAGACCAGCGCCAGTGACAAAGCCGCCGCCGCAGCGCCCACAGGTGCCCAAGACGGCTCCAACTGGGCCCGCCAACTGCCCGAGAAAAGCTATGTGTTGCAGCATGCGGCTTTTGAGTCCTTGGACGAAGCGCTGGCGGCGCAAAAGAGGTCCCCGACCTTGGCCAATGCACTGTTATTGACGGCGATCAAAAAAAATGGTGTCAAGTACTACGTGATTGTCACGGGTCCCTATGAAAATCGGGCCCAGGCAGAGGCTGCCATGAAATCCGAAGCAATTTTTGCCAAATCGTGGCTGCGGACCGCACAGTCGGTCAAACAACAATACGCCGCCCTTTGAGCCCACCAACTGGAATCCGTCCATGAGTGAAGAAATTTTTGGCGATAAATCCCCCCACCAAGTCAGTGTGTCTGAGGGCTCTGGCAATGCGGGCAGCTCGCGGGGCCGCTCTGGCAAATTCAAGGCCGACTCCTCCCGCCGCATCAGCGTCAATGCGCAGGAGGGTGAAATCGTCAGTCGCCACATCCAACAAGACCCTGGCGCTGGCCTGGGGGCAGACGATGGCCAGCACCTGACAGATGAAGACACCGACGGACAAGGTCACGACCTGGCGCCGGGCAACCATTCGCAAAGCGATGGGTCGCCCAAAGGCCCCCTGCGCGCGGGCGAACCTGAGACAGACCATTTGGTTCAAATCGAGGGGGAGCACAGCGACGAAAACCGCCTGACTTTGCCCGCCAGCGACAAACCAGAGGACAACCTGGCCCACATCGACCAAGACACCGAGGCCGATAACGTGGTGGCGCTGCCGCTGGCCCAGGGCAAGGACGACAATCTAGCGAAACTGCCTTCAGAAGCTGTGTCAGACCATCGGGTCAGCTTGCCCAGCCAAGGCCCAGGTGCTGATGATGAGCCACTCATCACCGATGCCGATGTATTGCACCGCGCGGGCCCAGTTCAATTTGATGCCGCAAATCCATCGCGGGGATTGCCCAAAGAAGCCTCGTCCATACCCCACAGCGAGGCTTTGGCCAAAGTCGACAGCGGCCAGCACCCATCTGGACCACAGCTTGCCGGGCACAGCCCGCACCATGAAAGCGTCCCCACACAGGGTTTGGAGGACCACCACGTGCCTTTGCCAGGCAATGAGGCCACGGCCGAGCCGGCGCACGCACACACCACCCAGGCTTTGCACGACCACCACGAGGCCTTGCCCGGCACACACCAAGACACCAATGTCCAGCATCTGAACATGGGCCGAGATGGCCTGCGTGAGTTTGACATTCATGGCCAAGGCGATGAACCAGGGCAGGAAAATGCCCCCGATGCTCATGAAATGACGGCGTTGGCGCACACTCACATGGAGGGCGAAGTGGCCTTGGCCATGGCCGATGCGCATGAAGAAAGCCACCCGCCGCCTCAAGCCATCAAGCTTCAAGCCGATCTATGGCGTGAGGGGTTTCGCGGCCGAGTGGCCCAGATCAGGGAGCAAGTGGCCCTGATCAATGAAAACCTTGACAAACTAGAACAGTAAAACGGAACAACACATGTCGGACGAGACCAAGGGCCAAGACATCGAGCCCACACTGCAAGACCAAGATGCGACGGACGGTGCGTCCGAGCACGGTCACGCCAGTCACCTCGATGAAGTGGCCGCCGAGGTACAGGCCGCGTCAGAAGCTTTGGCCGAGTTGTCGGGCCAACCCCTGGACGCCGATGAGGTCGCGCGCCAACTCGAAGACATCACCAACGTGGTGTTGAACTCGGCCGAGGTATCCACCCGCTCGGCATCGGTGGCCGCCAGCATCGGTCATCAGTTGCGCGCTGTCAGCGACACCATCACCGAAAACTACAAACGCAGCGTGTTGCACTCGCGCGTCATCATGGGCGTGTTCATGGTGTTTGTGGCGATTGCGGTGGGCACCTTTTTTGCCATTTCAACCCGCATGCAGCAAAACATCCGCCAGCTCGACACCATCACCACTGCGGCGGCCAAGCGGGTGATTGAACTCGATGCCGCGATCAGTTATTCGGTCGACTCGACCAAACGCCAGCAAGAGCTGCAAGACAAGCAAGCCGAATTCACCGAAAGCCAGACCAAGATTTCGGCCCGTCTCGACGACATGAGCAAGGCGGTATTGGCTTTGCCCCAATCGGTGACCGATCAAAACGGCAAGGCCAACGACGCCAAGATGGCAACGCTGGAGAAAAAACTGCAAAGCTTGGAGACCAAGTTGCAAACCTTGGTGGACAAGCCTGCGCCCAGCATTGGCCCGAGCCAACAAGCTTTGATGGCGGACAAACAAGCCTTGGCAGCTGAAAAGCAAGCCTTGACCAGCGAAAACCAAAGGCTGAAAAAAGAAATTGACAACCTCGCGGCCAAGTTGCGCGAGAAGCCCCCAGCGCCCAAACCAGCGGTGGCCGAGCCCAAACCCGCGCCCCCGCCTGCGCCCAAACCCGCACCCAAGCCAGTGCCTAAGCCCGAGGTGCAGCCTGAGCCCAAGCCAGCCCCGGTGGTTGCCGCACCCGTGGTTGTTGCCCCTGAACCACGTCCTGTGGTGCCAGCGGTGCCCCAAACCCCACCGCGTGAGCGGCCCTTGCAGTACCCGCGACCGGCCGACTGAGTGTGGCCTGTCGGTCAGGCAAAGCGCTCAGCGCTGGCTTGAGGGTATTGGTTAAACGGCGAAGGCAAAGCGCTGGTGTCAGACAACAGCGCACCAGGTGCGATCTGGGTGAACAAATCAGACAACGGGTGAGAAACGGCCTCGCTGGTGCGGCGCATGATGTGTCGCAACGCCACATCTTGTGGTTGGTGCAAGCCTGCGGCCTCCAGCAGTTCTTTGAGCGCTTCCAAGGTGTGGTGGTGAAATTGCAGCACCCGTTGGGCTTTGTCGGGCACCACCAGGGCAATTTGCCGCTTCGGGTCTTGCGTCGTCACCCCGGTGGGGCAGTTGCCGCTGTGGCAGGTTTGGGCTTGGATGCAACCCAATGCAAACATGAAGCCACGCGCACTGTTGCACCAATCTGCGCCCAAAGCCAAGGTGCGCGCCACATCAAAGGCACTGATGATCTTGCCGCTGGCACCCACGCGGATGTGTTCGCGCAGGCCCACCCCCACCAAGGTGTTGTGCA
>CANJUS010000286.1:0-3293 GCA_947477505.1 Comamonadaceae bacterium
AAGATCGAAGAGCTGCGCTACGTGCAAACCGAGTCTGCGGTGGACATCTCCACCGAAATTGATCAACTGCACAAAAAAAGCCAGCAGTTGACCAAAACCATTTACAGCGACCTCAACGCTTGGCAAATCACCAAGATCGCTCGCCACCCCGAGCGGCCATACACACTGGACTACATCAACGACATCTTCACTGACTTTGTTGAGATGCACGGCGATCGCCACTTCGCCGACGACCTGAGCATCGTGGGTGGTTTGGCCCGCTTCAATGGCCAGGCCTGCATGGTGTTGGGACACCAAAAAGGGCGCGACACCAAAGAGCGAGCCCTGCGCAACTTTGGCATGTGCCGCCCTGAGGGTTACCGCAAAGCCTTGCGGTTGATGAAAACCGCCGAAAAATTCAAGCTCCCGGTGTTCACCTTTGTAGACACCCCCGGCGCTTATCCGGGCATCGATGCCGAAGAGCGCAGCCAAAGCGAGGCGATTGGGCGAAATATTTTTGAGATGGCGCAACTGGAGGTGCCCATCATCACCACCATCATTGGTGAGGGGGGCTCGGGCGGTGCTTTGGCCATCAGCGTGGCCGACCAATTGTTGATGCTGCAATACGCGGTGTACTCGGTGATCAGCCCTGAGGGCTGCGCTTCTATTTTGTGGAAAACCAGCGATCGTGCCGCCGATGCGGCCGAAGCCTTGGCCCTCACCGCCCACCGCCTCAAGGCCTTGGGCCTGATTGACAAGATCGTCAACGAACCCTTGGGAGGCGCGCACCGCGACCCCAAGCACATGGCAGCCCAACTCAAGCGCGGTTTGGGTGAGGCTTTGCGCCAAGTCAGCGACCTCAAGGTCAAAGAGTTGCTGGACAAACGCTACGAGCGGCTGCAAAGCTATGGCCGCTTCACCGACACCAAAGTCGAAGCCCATTGAGCACAGGGTGAGTGTCCGCAGTTCCCCGGCCGATCACCCTTTGACCCAGGCCTTGCAGGCCTTGGACCCCTTGCCACCTTTGGTGGTGGCGTTGAGCGGCGGGGCTGACTCCACGGCCATGCTCGTGGCCTGTGCCCAACGTTGGCCCGGGCAGGTTCGTGCAGTGCACATACACCACGGTTTGCAAGCCGCAGCTGACAGTTTTGCGCAGCATTGCGAGGCCTTGTGTGCACGTTGGCACGTGCCCTTGGTGGTGCACCATGTACAAGCCCACCACGCCAGCGGCGAAAGCCCCGAAGAGGCCGCCCGCACAGCCCGTTACGCGGGCATTGAGTCCATCTTGCAACAAAACTGGGGCAGTCAAATGCGCCACGTGGTGTTGGCACAGCATGCCGACGACCAGGCCGAGACGGTGCTGCTCGCTTTGTCGCGTGGGGCCGGTTTGCCTGGTTTGGCCGCCATGCCCGCGCAACGCGCCATGGGGCACATGTGGTTGCACCGCCCCTGGCTGGAGGTGTCGGGCGGTTTGGTTCGCCCGTGGTTGCAAGCCCAAGGCGAAAGCTGGTGCGAAGACCCCACCAACCAAGACACCCGCTACACGCGCAACCGCATTCGCGCGCAACTGCTGCCTGTGTGGGAAGCGCTGTTTCCCAGTTATCGCCAAACCTTGGCCCGCACAGCCAGCCACGCTGCCCAGGCCCAGGCGTTGCTGACCGAAGTTGCCGTCCAAGACATGGCGCTGGTGGGCCAGCCACCGCTGCTGCAGGCGCTGCAGCAACTCAGCCCGGCACGGCAAGCCAATGTGTTGCGCCATTGGCTCAAGGGCCTGGGCGTGCGCGCCAGCCAGGCCCAGCTGCAAGCGCTAATGCATCAGGTTGAGGCTTGCACCACACGGGGCCACCACATCCACATCAAAGTGGGGCAGGGCTTTGTGCACAGGCTTGAAGAGCGCATCGATTGGTACAATCCCTAGCTTTGCTTCGAAACAGCCTCACACACCATGGCTTTGATCGTTCACAAATACGGCGGCACCTCAATGGGCTCGACCGAGCGCATCCAAAATGTTGCCAAACGCGTGGCCAAATGGGCCCGTGCTGGTCACCAAATGGTGGTTGTGCCCTCTGCCATGAGCGGCGAGACCAACCGTTTGCTGGGGCTGGCCAAAGCGCTGGCACCCAGTCGCGAAGACACCCCTTACCAGCGCGAGCTTGACATGCTCGCCGCCACCGGCGAGCAAGCCTCTTCGGCCCTGCTGGCCATTGCATTGCAAGCCGAGGGCATGCCTTCGGTGAGCTACGCGGGCTGGCAGGTGCCCATTCGCACCAACAGTGCATTCACCAAAGCGCGCATTGAGTCCATTGACGACACCCGCGTGCGTGCCGACCTCGATGCGGGCAAGGTGGTCATCATCACCGGGTTTCAGGGCCTGGACCCTGACCAAAACATCACCACCTTGGGACGCGGTGGCTCTGACACCTCGGCCGTGGCCGTGGCCGCTGCCCTGAAAGCCCACGAGTGCTTGATTTACACCGACGTTGATGGTGTTTACACCACCGACCCACGCGTGGTGCCCGAAGCGCGCCGTTTGCGCGCCATCAGCTTTGAAGAAATGCTCGAGATGGCCTCGCTGGGCAGCAAGGTGCTGCAAATTCGATCGGTGGAGTTTGCTGGCAAATACAAAGTGCCTTTGCGCGTGCTCTCCAGCTTCACGCCCTGGGACATTGACTTGCATGAAGAAGCCCGTTCGGGCACTTTGATCACTTACGAGGAAGACGAAAACATGGAACAAGCCATCGTATCGGGCATTGCCTTTAACCGCGATGAAGCCAAGATATCTGTGCTGAGCGTGCCCGACAAGCCAGGCATTGCCTATCAAATTTTGGGGGCGGTGGCGCAGGCCAACATCGAAGTGGACATGATCATTCAAAACAGCAGCAAAGACGGTAAAACCGACTTCAGCTTTACGGTGCACCGAAACGATTACGCCCGCGCCATCGACTTGCTCAAAGGCTCGGTGTTGGCTTCATTGGGCAACCCCGAAATGGTCGGCGACACCAAAATCTGCAAGGTATCCATCGTGGGCATTGGCATGCGCAGCCATGTGGGCGTGGCCAGTCAAATGTTTCGCTGCCTCAGCGAAGAGGGCATCAACATTCAGATGATCTCGACCAGCGAAATCAAGACCTCGGTGGTCATCGACGAGAAGTACATGGAGCTGGCCGTGCGGGCTTTGCACAAGGTTTTTGACTTGGACCAAGCTCGGGCATAATGGCGGCACCTGGAAACGTGACCGAGTGGCCGAAGGTGCTCCCCTGCTAAGGGAGTATGTGGGCAAAACCTGCATCGAGGGTTCGAATCCCTCCGACTCC
>CANJUS010000287.1:0-3290 GCA_947477505.1 Comamonadaceae bacterium
GCCGCGATTGCGCCCGCCCTACATTGCAGAAAAAGGCCTGTGGGGCTTGCCCACCTTGGCCCACAACTTTGAAACCCTTTATTGGGTGCGCGACATTGTTCAACACGGTGCCGCGCATTTCAGTCAACAAGGTCGGCACGGGCGACATGGCTGGCGCTCTTTCAGCGTGAGCGGGCGGGTGCGCGAGCCCGGCGTCAAGCTCGCCCCCGCGGGCATCACGCTGCGCGAGTTGATTGACGAGCACTGTGGTGGCATGGCCCCTGGCCATGATTTGTACGCCTATTTACCCGGGGGTGCCTCTGGCGGTATCTTGCCGGCCAGTTTGGCCGATGTGCCCTTGGACTTTGACACCTTGCAGCCGCACGGCTGCTTCATTGGGTCGGCCGCCGTGGTGGTCTTGGGCCACCTGGACCGTGCCCGCGATGCCGCATGGAATGTGATGCGGTTTTTTGCCGACGAAAGCTGTGGTCAGTGCACGCCATGTCGGGTGGGCACAGCCAAGGCCGCGGCCTTGATGCAAGCCGATGTGTGGGACGCGACCACCTTGCAAGACCTGGCCCACGTGATGGGCGACGCCTCCATTTGTGGATTGGGCCAAGCTGCCCCCAACCCCATTGCATGCGTGTTGCGCTACTTCCCCCATGAGGTGGGGGCCAGCCCCAATCGGTTGCCATGAACAAACCCATTGATTTCGAACTCAACGGCATGGCTGTCCAAGCCGCTCATGGCGAAACCTTGTGGGAGGTGGCGCAGCGCCAGGGCTTGAACATCCCTCACCTGTGCCATAAGCCAGGCTACCGGCCGGATGGCAATTGCCGCGCTTGCGTAGTGGAAGTCAAAGGCGAGCGCACTTTGGCGGCAAGTTGCTGTCGCGCCCCGCAACCCGGTATGGTGGTGCAAACCGACAGCGAGCGGGCCGTGAAAAGCCGCTACTTGGTGATGGAGTTGTTGTTGGCCGACCGACCTGACAGCGGTGCGCAATGGGTCAACAGCGATGCCCAATTGCCCCATGGCGAACTCAGTCAGTGGGCCCGCGACATGGGCGTTGCGGTGCGCCCGGCTTTGCAAGCCTTGCGTGACCACGCGCCCAACGATGAACATGGCGTGGCATGGCGCGATACATCGCACCCGGCGATGGCCGTCGATTTGTCGGCCTGCATCCAATGCGACCGCTGTGTGCGCGCTTGTGGCGAGGTGCAGGTCAATCAAGTCATTGGGGTACAGGGCAGGGGCCAAGCATCGCGCATCGTGTTTGACTTGGCCGACCCGATGGGGGAGAGCACCTGCGTGGCCTGCGGCGAATGCGTGCAAGCTTGCCCCACAGGCGCGCTCAGTGCCAAATCACAAGTGGGTGACCAAGCGCTCGACAGGCAGGTGGATTCGGTGTGCCCGTTTTGTGGCGTGGGCTGTTTGCTCACCTACGACGTGAAGGACGAGCGCATCGTCAAAGTGCAAGGCCGCGCAGGACCGGCCAACGAAGACCGTTTGTGCGTCAAAGGGCGCTTTGGTTTTGATTACGCCCACCATCCCGATCGGCTCACCACGCCATGGGTGCGCAAAGCCGGTGTGCCCAAAGGGGTGGACCTGAACCGCGACCCCAGCCGCTGGGCCGAGGTGTTTCGCCCTGCGACATGGGACGAAGCTTTGGATGTGGCCGCTCAAGGTTTGTCACGTTTGCGCCAACAGCACGGACCCAAAAGTTTGGCCGGATTTGGCTCGGCCAAGGGCAGCAACGAAGAAGCCTATTTGTTTCAAAAACTGGTGCGCACCGGCTTTGGCAGCAACAACGTCGACCACTGCACGCGCTTGTGCCACGCCTCCAGCGTGGCGGCCTTGCTCGAGGGCGTGGGCTCGGGTGCGGTGAGCAACCCAGTGCGCGATGTCGCGCATGCCGAGTTGATTGTGGTGATCGGAGCCAACCCCAGTGCCAACCACCCGGTGGCAGCCACCTGGATCAAAAACGCGGTGGAACGCGGTGCGCGGTTGGTGGTGTTGGACCCGCGCCGCACCGACTTGGCGCGCCACGCTTGGCGCCATTTGGCCTTCAAGCCCGATACCGATGTGGCCTTGCTCAACGCCTTGCTCCACATCATCGTCACCGAAGCGTGGGTCAACCAAGCCTTTGTGCAATCGCGTACCCGAGATTTTGAGGCGCTTCAAACCCATGTGCAGGCCTTTACGCCAGAGCGCATGGCACCCATTTGCGGCATCGACGTGGCCACCTTGCGCGAAGTGGCGCATGCCTATGCCCATTCGCCAGCGGCCATGGTGCTGTGGGGCATGGGGGTGAGTCAGCACGTGCATGGCACGGACAATGTGCGTTGCCTGATTGCTTTGGCCAGCATCACGGGGCAAATAGGCCGACCGGGTACGGGCTTGCACCCTTTGCGCGGGCAAAACAATGTGCAAGGCGCCAGCGACGCAGGCCTCATTCCCATGATGCTGCCCAACTACCAGCGGGTGAGTGACCCGCTGGCCTTGAAATGGTTTGAACAATTTTGGGGCCAACCGCTCGATGCCCAACCGGGTTACACGGTGGTCGAGATCATGGACAAGGCCCTGGCCGATGATGGCGACCCGCACAAAGTGCGGGGCATGTACATCATGGGCGAAAACCCGGCGATGAGCGATCCAGACTTGAACCATGCCCGCGCTGCTCTGGCCGCGTTAGAGCATTTGGTGGTGCAAGACATCTTCTTGACCGAAACCGCATGGATGGCCGATGTGGTGTTGCCCGCCAGTGCTTGGCCCGAAAAAATGGGCACCGTGACCAACACCGACCGCATGGTGCAAATGGGCCGCCCTGCTTTGTCACCGCCTGGGCAAGCCCAGTTGGATTTGTGGATCATTGAGCAAATGGCTCAGCGCATGGGTTTGGATTGGCACTACCCCGGCGAGTACGCGGGCGTGGCCGCTGTGTATGAAGAAATGCGCCAAGCCATGCACGGGGTCATTGCGGGTATTTCGTGGCAGCGTTTATGGGACGCGTCCAGCGTGACCTATCCGTGCTTGAGCGACACCGACCCGGGTCAGCCCATGGTGTTTGAACACGACTTCCCCACACCCGATGGAAGGGTCAAGCTGGTGCCGGCCGAGCTCATTTCGGCCAACGAATTGCCCGACGCCGAGCACCCCTTTGTGCTCATCACAGGACGCCAACTCGAACACTGGCACACCGGCAGCATGACACGCCGCTCCCAGGTGCTCGACGCGATTGAACCCGAGGCCACGCTGTTGATGTGCGCCGCTGATATGTTGCACTTGGGCATCCAAGCCGGTGACATGGTTCA
>CANJUS010000288.1:0-3288 GCA_947477505.1 Comamonadaceae bacterium
ACCATGTGGTGTTTGAACGCCGCGAGGTGCTGACCCAAAGCGGCACACCCTACGGTGTGTTCACCCCCTATAAAAACGCCTGGCTGAAAAAACTCCAACCCGCCGAGCATTTGGCCGCTTGGCCGTGCACCGGATTGGCGGGGCGACTGGGCGAGCGGCCCAGCCCATTGCGCCAAGCCGTGCCCCATTGCAGCGACATCGGTTTTGCCCCCAGCAACCTGGCCGATTTGCCGGTGGTGTGCGGCGCACAGGGGGGGCAACAGGGGCTGGCAGATTTTGTCACCCGCATCGACCGCTACGAAGAAACACGCAATTTCCCTGCCGTCAAAGGGCCCAGTTATTTGAGTGTGCATTTGCGCTTTGGCACGGTGTCGATCCGCGAGCTGGCCCGCTTGGCCCATGCACGCATGCAACAAGGCTCTGCGGGTGCGGCGGTGTGGCTGTCAGAGCTGATTTGGCGCGACTTTTATCACCAAATTTTGTACCACCACCCCCGGGTGGTGGAGCGTGCCTTCAAGCCCGATTACGACGCCATCACCTGGGCCAGTGGTCAGAGCGCACACACCTTGTTCCAAGCCTGGTGCGAGGCCCGCACCGGTTACCCGCTGGTGGATGCAGCGATGGCGCAAATCAACCAAACCGGCTACATGCACAACCGCTTGCGCATGGTGGTGGCGAGTTTTTTGGTGAAAGATTTGGGAATCGACTGGCGCTGGGGCGAGGCTTACTTTGCCACCCATTTGATCGACTTTGACCTGGCCGCCAACAACGGGGGCTGGCAATGGGCCAGCTCCAGCGGGTGCGATGCACAACCTTACTTTCGCATCTTCAACCCCATCAGCCAAAGCGAAAAGTTCGACCCCCAAGGCAAGTTCATCCGCCGCTACCAACCCCAGTTGGCCAAACTGCCCGATCGATGGATACACGCGCCTTGGCAAGCACCAGAGGAGGTGTTGCAAGCTGCCGGCATTCGCATGGGCGACAACCAGCCTCGTCCCGTGGTGGACCATGCCCAGGCGCGCGCGGAAACCCTGGTGCGTTATGCAGTGGTAAAAAAGTCGGGCGATTGAGGTCGCAGGGCTCAGGCGCAGAGGCTGCGCAAGTCCGCCAGCAGCGCTGGGTTGGGTGGGCGCACAAAACCGGCCGCGTACTGGTGCAGCAAACGCAGCATTTCTTGCGCGGCCTGCGCCGCTTGATCGGCCACCCCGGCCAAATCATCGCGCGTCAATGCCGCCTGCAGGCCTTGGGCCAGTGCCTCGCACAGCTCGGCCATGCCGTCGAGTTGCATGTCATGCAGCAGCGTTTGCAGTTTTGTCGTTGGGGCCAACAAGGCGCTGGCCGCTGCGGCGTCCAAGGGCGCAGCAGACCATTGCGCCAGCAACCCTTGCCAGTCCTGCACCTGGGCATGCACGAACTCCAAAAACAAGGTGTTCAAAGCCTCGGCCTGCTGTGTGGGTGTGGGCGCCAATGGCGCCAAGCCTGGCGCAGCAGCCATGATGCGCGCGCACACCAGGCCGTGCCAACTCTCCCAAGGCAGGGCGTCGGCTTGCGCCAAGTGGGTGAAAAAATGCCCTGCAACGGCCCAAAACATGCGCCGCTGTGGGTGGGCCGGGTGCTCCATGTCGTTGGCTTGCAAACACAGGGCCTGCAAGGCCTGGGCGGGGGCTTGCGCCACGCGTGGGCGCCCACGCAGCAAGTCCAACATGCCCTGGTCAAAGGCACGCCGCCATTGACTTGGCGCAGCAAGACCAGTGGGGTTCATGGGCTTATCGGTGGTTCAAATCTCAACCATCTCGAAGTCTTCTTTGCGCGCACCGCACTCTGGACATGTCCAGTTCATGGGCACCTGCTCCCATGGCGTGCCAGGCTCAATGCCGTGTTCAGGGGCACCGGTGGATTCGTCATAAATCCAGCCGCAAATCAAACACATCCAGGTTTTTGCCACAGTCTTGCCTTCGGGTTGAGTGGGAAAAGGTAGGGGCCAAGCCACGAAGGGCTCGCATAGAATGGGCCGCATTGTATAGATCACCATGGCGCAAGAATTCCGCTCTCAAGACCCCCCATCGTTGGAAGAAGACGACAGCGTTCCAGCCTGCGTGATGTGCTTTAACGCCAACGATGCCAGCGGCGCGGGTGGCTTAGGGGCCGATCAGCTCACCATCGCTTCGGTGGGTGCCCACCCCCTGGGGGTGGTGACTGGCGTCTACATCCGTGACAGCGCCGAGATTTTCGACCACATCGCTTTGGATGAAGACGCCGTGGCCGAGCAAGCGCGGGTGGTGCTCGAAGACAGTTCGGTGCAGGTGTTTAAAGTCGGTTTTTGCGGCACCCCCGAGACATTGAGCGTGGTGGCCCAAACCTGCAGCGATTACGCCCAAGTGCCAGTGGTGGCCTACATGCCCAACTTGTCCTGGTGGGACGAAGACCAAGCCGACGCGTATCAAGACGCATTCTTAGAGTTGTTGCTGCCCCAAACCACGGTGCTGGTGGGCAACCACAGCACCTTGTGGCGCTGGCTGCTGCCAGACTGGTCCCACAGCAAAAGCCCCGGGCCACGCGACTTGGCACGTGCCGCCAGTGAAAAAGGGGTTCCTTATTTGCTGGTCACCGGCATCATGCAGTCGGACCAACACATCGAGAACGCCTTGGTCACCCCCATGACCGTGCTGGCCACCGAACGCTTTGAGCACATCGACGCGGTCTTCTCGGGCGCGGGCGACACATTGAGTGCAGCCTTGGCCGCCTTGCTCGCCGCAGGCACCGACTTGGAGGCCGCTTGCCTGGAGGCCCTCAATTACCTGGACCATTGTTTGGACAGCGGGTTTCGCTCCGGCATGGGCCATGTGGTGCCCGATCGGCTGTTTTGGGCCCACGGCGAAGATGACGACAGCGACAGCGCTGAATTGGCCACCGAGTTTGCACTTCCTCCACACGAAACCAAGCATTGACAGCCGCCATGACCGATCTGAACCAAACCCTGTTTGACCGCGCCCGCCTCGTCATCCCTGGCGGCGTCAATTCACCTGTTCGCGCCTTTCGCGCCGTGGGCGGTACGCCCCGTTTTGTCAAACGCGCCCAAGGTGCTTATTTTTGGGACGCCAACGACAAACGTTACATCGACTACATCGGCTCTTGGGGGCCCATGATCCTGGGCCACGGCCACCCCGCCGTGGTGGAAGCGGTGCAAAAAGCCGTGCTGGAAGGCTTCTCTTACGGCGCACCCACCGAGCGTGAAATTGAACTCGCCGAAGCTTTGCTGAAACTCATGCCCTCCATGGACATGGTGCG
>CANJUS010000289.1:0-3277 GCA_947477505.1 Comamonadaceae bacterium
AGCAGCAAAAAACCTTGAACCCAGATTTACAGCGCCAGCGATCCAGGTGGTGGCGCGGACCCTTGTGAACGCCGCTCCAGATACGCTGGCCCCAAGCACGCCCCAATGCCAGCCTGCTTGACCGTTGCCAGCCCCGGTGGCCGTCATGTATATTCCTGTCGATATATGGCAATCAAGATTTGCCCATCAAACAGGAATATCTATGCGTGATTTGATGATGAATGCTGTTCAGGGCGACGCCGCCGCAGCCTACCAATTGGGTTATTTGTACGAAACGGGTGACGGTGTCGCTGCTGACGAAAAAGAAGCCCTGCGCTGGTATGTGATGGGGGCCAACAAGGGCAGCAGCAAAGCCCAATTCAATTTGGCCGTCATGCTAGAAGAAGGGCGTGGCCAGGCCTGTGACCTGCGCAAAGCCCTTCATTGGTATGAAAAATCGGCCCAGCAAGGCGAGACGAACGCGCAGTACAACCTGGCTTTGTTCTTTACCTTGGGCAAAGGCTGTGAAATCGATTTGCCCCGGGCCCACATGTGGTTCACGTTGGCAGCGCGGCAGGGCAACTCTGACGCCATCCACAACCGTGATGCAGTGGCCAAGCAACTCAATGCAGAGCAACTGGCCCTGTCCCAGCAATGGATTGCGGCATGGCTGCAAAAGCAAACGGATGCCTGAACACAAGGGGGCACATCGCCCACCCACTGACCCATGAGTTCGGGTCAGATCAAAACAGACAAACAGGAGACAAGCATGCGACTCAAAGGTAAATTTCTGACCCCCGTTTTGGCCTGGGTGCAGTTGGCGTCGCTGGGCCTGCTGGCCAGTACAACACATGCGGCCGACTACCCACAAAAACCCGTCACCATCGTGGTTGGTTATTCGGCCGGTGGCGGTGTGGACGCCATCGCCCGTGTGTTGGCCGAAAAACTCCCGTCTGTGATTGGCCAGTCCGTGGTGGTGGAAAACCGCCCCAGTGTCGGCGCGATCGTGGGCAGCACATACGTGGCCAAGGCCAAGCCAGATGGTTACACCTTGTTGATGGGAGCCCCCGGACCCATCATCTTCAACCATGCGGTGTACAACAAGTTGCCATACGGGCCACAAGATTTCACGCCCATTTCGTTTGTCAGCGACTCACCCTTGGTGTTGCTGGTCAATGTCAACAACCCGGCGAAATCGGTGCAAGAGTTGGTGGCCCAGTCGATTCAAACCCCTGACAAATCCAATTACGGTGCCAGTTCAGCCTCGTTTCAGTTGATCACCGAGTTGTTCAAGCGCAAGACCGGTGCCACCCACACCCACATTCCCTACAAAGGGGCCAACGATGCTGTCACCGCCGTGATGTCGGGCGACGTCACCATGACCTTGGCCGATGCGGGGCCCGCCTTTGTGGGCATGCAAAGTGGTCGTGTCAAGGCGCTGGCGGTGACATCGGCCAAGCGCATGAAAGAGTACCCCAACACGCCAACACTGGCCGAGTTGGGCATTGACATCAAGGTGTCGCTGTGGATTGGTTTGCTCGCGCCCGCTGGTACGCCAGCCGACATCATCAAAATACTGCAAGATGGCGTGGCCAAGGTGGTCGATATGCCAGATGTGCAAAAGAAGCTCACCACCATGTCGGTCGCGCCCATGAGCAATACCTCGGACGAGTTTGCCAAGATCATTGCCACTGAAATACCCATGTGGCGTCAATTGGCGATCGACAACAAAATACAGGCCAATTGACACCCCCGTGCTCGACGAAGATCGGGCAGGCTTGCGCGCAGACAATGTGTTGTGCACCAAGTGGCGCCAGCGCGACCACAACGCAGATCACCCCTTGGGGTCGTAAAAGGTCAAGCCCGGGATGAGACTGTCTTCGCCGGCATTGAGCCGCGCTCGCAACTCGATGGTGTTGCGGTCCGGGTCGCGCACAAAGACCGACACATGGCCGTCGCCAAAGGTCACTGGGCCTTGGGTGATGGCAATCTGGTGTGCGCTGAGTTGTGCCATGGCCTGCGCGATGTCGGCCACCCGAAACGCCACATGGGTGATGCCGGGGTGCTTGTCTGGCATGTCCATCAAGATGTTTTTGCCGCCCGTGTGGTCTACCCCGTTGACGATCAGGTTGATTTCTACCCCGGCGGCGTTTTGGATGATGACCACGGCATCGAAGTCCACCGCCAAGATGGGCTCGAAGCCGAGCACAGCGTAAAAGGCCAGCGCGCGCGCTGGGTCGGTGACACGCACACCGATATGGTCAATGGCCTCAATGGGGATCATGCGCGGACTCCAAGGTATAAAGCGGTATCTTTGGCTCTTTTTAGCACAGCATGAAAACATACAAAATCGCTTGCATCCCAGGAGACGGCATTGGCAAAGAGGTGATCCCCGCGGGCCAACAGGTGTTGGCCACTTTGGCCCAGGCGCAGGGTCGCTTTGGCTTTGAGTTTGCCCATTTCGGTTGGGGTGGGGACTGGTACCGCGCCCATGGCGAGATGATGCCCGCCAACGGTTTGGATGCTTTGCGCGCCATGGATGCCATTTTGTTTGGCTCGGCCGGCGACCCGCACATTGCCGACCACATCACCTTGTGGGGCTTGCGCCTCAAAATTTGCCAAGGTTTTGACCAGTACGCCAATGTGCGCCCGACCCGCATCCTGCCGGGCATTGATGCGCCACTCAAACGCTGTGGCCCCAAAGACCTGGACTGGGTCATCGTGCGCGAAAACTCCGAGGGTGAGTACGCAGGCGTGGGTGGACGTGCCCACCAAGGCCACCCCATCGAGGTGGCCACCGATGTGTCCATGATGACCCGCGCGGGGGTGGAGCGCATCATGCGCTTTGCGTTTCGCCTGGCCCAGTCGCGCCCGCGCAAGCTGCTCACTGTGGTCACCAAGTCCAATGCCCAGCGCCATGCAATGGTCATGTGGGACGAAATTGCAGCCCAAGTCGCCACAGAATTTCCCGATGTGCATTGGGACAAAGAACTGGTTGACGCGGCCACCGCCCGCATGGTCAATCGCCCGGCCAGCTTGGACACCTTGGTGGCCACCAATTTGCATGCCGATATCTTGAGCGATCTGGCCGCTGCCTTGGCCGGCAGCTTAGGGATTGCGCCCACGGGCAACATCGACCCCGAGCGGCGCTACCCCAGCATGTTTGAGCCCATCCACGGCTCGGCCTTCGACATCATGGGCCAGGGGTTGGCAAACCCTATTGGCACTTTCTGGAGTTGTGTCATGCTACTGGAGCACCTCGGCGAGGTGCCCGCGGCCCAACGTTTGATGTCGGCCA
>CANJUS010000290.1:0-3262 GCA_947477505.1 Comamonadaceae bacterium
CATCCTTGACCTTGCGGCCCCAGCCATCGAGTTGTTTCTTCATATACGCGTCCAGTTCGGCGGCGGTGCTGGGGTGGGCTTCAACGCCCAGTCCCACCAAGCGCTCGGCCACGTCTTTGCGCACCAGCATGGCGGCCAAGCGTTCGCTGAGTTTGTTGACAATGGCCGGTGGCATGCCCGCAGGGCCGACCACACCAATCCAAGCGGCCAGGTCGAAGCCGGGCAAGTTGGCTTGTTCGGCCACAGTGGGCAGGTCCGCGGCCAGGGCGGATTTTTGCTCGGCGCTCAAGGCCAGTGCCCGCACCCGACCCGACTGCACATGCGGGCGGCTGGAGGCCAGGTCGACAAACAAAAAGGTCACTTGCCCGCCGATCAAATCGGTCAAGGCCTGGGGCGTGCTTTTGTAGGGCACGGCCGAAGCGTTCAAGCGGGTGAGCGAGCTGAACGCCGCCCCCGCCACCTGCCCCGTGCTGTTGCCATAGGCATAGCTGGCTTTGTTTTCAGGCTTGCGCGCATAGGCCATCAGCTCTTGCACGTTTTTGGCCGGGAAATCTGCCTTGACCGCCAGCACAAAGGGCGCATAGCCAAAGCGGCCAATGGCGGTGAAGTCTTTGATCGGGTCGTAGGGGAGTTTTTTGAACAAATACGGGTTGGCCGAATGCACCGTGTTGGTGGTCAAAAACAAGGTGTAGCCATCAGGGGGCGACTTGGCCACGTTTTCAGCGGCAATGATGCCCGATGCGCCCGGCTTGTTATCGACCACAAAGCTTTGTTTGAAATGGCCTTGAAAGTCTTCGGCCACCATGCGCGCCAAGATGTCGCTGGCGCTGCCCGCTGCAAAAGCGGTGACCACGCGCACGGGCTTGCTGGGCCACTCTTGGGCATGCACCGATGGCAAGGTGCTGGCCACGGCGAGCACAAGGGCCGCTAAGCTTGGGGTGGGTTTCATGCAAGTCTCCTTTGGTTGTTTGAATGTGTCAGCGGCTTTGGTTGCGGTCGCGCCCCAGGGTGAAGCCCGCGTCCACCTTGAGCATTTGGCCCGTGATCACCGCATCGGGCTCGAGCAACCACACCACCGCACGGGCAATGTCTTCGGGTTGGCTGATCTTGCCCAAGGCCGATATATCGCTGAAGTCTTGTTTGACCCGTTGGTACGAGGCCTCACCCAAGCCGTCGCGCATCCAACGCCCTTCGATCATGCCGGGCATGACACCGTTGACGCGGATTTTGGGTGCCAAGCTGCGGGCCAAGCTGATGGTCAAGGTATTGAGTGCGGCTTTGGACAACACGTAGGGGTAAGAGCTGCCCCGCCCAGTTTCACCCGCCAGCGATGACACATTGACGATGGCTGCCCCATCGACCATGCGCTTGGCCGCTGCACGGGCCATTTGAAACGGGCCAATGGCGTTGACGGCAAAGATGTCTTGAAAATCCTGCGCTTGCACGGCATCCAAGTCCGTCAGGGGCACAAAGGTGGTGGTGCCTGCGCAATTGGCCAAGGCGTCAATGCGGCCCCAGCGGTGGTGGGCGGCTTGGGCCAGGGCTTCGCAGTCGGCGTCTTGGGCCACGTTGACAGACATCGCAAAAGCCTCCACACCGTGGGCTTGGCAGGCTTGCACCACGGCATCGGCATGTGCGGGGTTGCGGTTGTAGGTGATGGCCACGTGGTAGCCGCGCTGGGCCAACATGAGCGCAGTGGCTGCACCCACCCCCCCGCCACCCCCGGTGACGATGCCAACACGTTTGATCGGGTTCATGTCTGCTTCCCCTTTAAACAGCCGCTTCAAAATATTGCCGCACCACCGATTCGACCACGCAAGCGGGGCGCTCTTCACCTTGGATTTCGATGGTCACGGTAAATGTCATTTGAACGCCACCGGCGATGTCCTCCAACTTGGCCAGCACAAAGCGGCCGCGCACATTGCGGTCCACCTTGACTGGGTTGGTGAAGCGCACCCGATTGAGCCCGTAGTTGATGCCCATTTTGCAAAACGGCAAAGCCATGTGCTGGTCATAAAAGCGCCCCAGCAGCGAGAGCGTTAAAAAACCATGGGCGATGGTGCAACCAAAGGGCGACTCTTTGGCCGCACGCACTGGGTCCACATGGATCCACTGCGGGTCATCGGTGGCCTGGGCAAACAGGTTGATGCGCTTTTGGTCGATGAGCACCCAATCGGTGACAAAGGCTTCATGGCCCACGGCTTGATGCAGTTCTTCCAGGGTGTTGAAGGTGCAATGGTTGGACATGGCGGCGTCTTTCTATGCGGTTGGGTTGGAATTGAGCTGATCGCGCAAAGCGCGCTTGAGCAGTTTGCCATTGGCATTGCGCGGCAAGGGCGTGGTGGACAAGGTGATGGTTTCAGGCACCTTGTAGTCAGACAGACGCTTGGCACAATGGTCGCGCAACACAGCCTCGCTGGGGCCTGTTTGACGCAAAGTAACGAACGCATGCACCCGCTCGCCCAGCACCGGGCAGGGCTTGGCGACCACGGCGCTCTCGACCACATCGGGGTGTTCATACAAAGCGTTTTCTACTTCAATGGTGTAGATTTTGTAGCCACCTCGGTTGATCATGTCTTTGATGCGGTCGTGCACCCGCACATAGCCTTGGTCGTCGATCGAGCCCAGGTCACCCGAATGCCAATACCCAGCGGTGAAGTTATCGGCTGTGGCTTGTGGGTTGTCCCAATAGCCTTTGACCACCATCGGGCCTTTGATCCATATCTCGCCCATTTCACCGGCAGGCAACTCGTGGCCTTGCGCGTCCATCACACGCATATCCACACACGCCAGGGGTTTGCCCACGGTGTCGTTGTGGGCTGCCGTGTCGCCCTGGGGCATCAAGGTGGCGGGCGATGTGGTTTCCGTAGAGCCATAGCAGTTCATCAGCATCAGGCGGGGCATTTTTTGGGCAAGTTTTTCGATGGATGCAACTGGCATCGGTGCGCCGCCATAGGCACCCACGCGCCAGTTGGACAAATCGATGTCATCAAACTCGGGGCACAGCATGCACAGGTTGTACATGGCGGGCACCATCAAGGTGTGGGTCATGCGCTCGCGCTGGGCCAGTTGCAAAAACGCAGCGGCCTTGAACTGAGGCATGATGACCAGCTTGCCCGCACTCAGCACCATGGTGGTGATCAAGGCCACCAAACCCGTCACATGGCTCAAAGGCACGGTGGCCACCGAGTTGTCTTGCGCGCCCAAACCCATGGCAATTTGGTAGTGCATGGACGAATGCACCAAGCTCATGTGGGTGAGC
>CANJUS010000291.1:0-3255 GCA_947477505.1 Comamonadaceae bacterium
AAGCAAAAGTCCATCATGCAGCGCTGGCCCGAGAGCATTGGCAAGGGCGCAGAGTTTGTGATGCCGACCTCCAAATAAGCACTGTTCCACAACCCACAACGCCACACACCCGCATGAACGACACCACCTTCGACTACATCATCGTGGGCGCGGGCACCGCGGGCTGCTTGCTGGCCAACCGCCTGAGCGCCAATGCATCCAAGCGGGTGTTGCTGATTGAAGCCGGGCGCAAAGACGACTACCACTGGGTGCACATCCCCGTGGGCTATTTGTATTGCATTGGCAACCCACGCACCGATTGGCTCTACCACACCGAACCCGCCGCTGGCCTCAATGGCCGCAGCCTGCGCTACCCGCGTGGCAAGGTGTTGGGTGGATGCTCCAGCATCAACGGCATGATTTACATGCGCGGCCAGTCGCGCGACTATGACCATTGGGCGGAGGTGACCGGCGACGCGCGTTGGCGCTGGGACAACAGCCTGCCCTACTTCAAGTTACACGAAGACCATTACCTGGGGGCAAATGCCTTGCACGGTGCCAAGGGTGCCAAAAGCGAGGTGCTGACCCAAGGCCAAAGCATCTACCACCAAACCTTGCGGCATCACAACGCTGGGGGCGAATGGCGCATCGAAAAGCAACGCCTGCGTTGGGACGTGCTGGACGCGTTTGCCCAAGCCGCCGTGCAAGCGGGCATCCCGGCCACCGACGACTTCAACCAAGGCAGCAACGAAGGCGTGGGCTACTTTGAGGTGAACCAAAAAAGCGGCTGGCGCTGGAACACCGCCAAAGCATTTTTGCGCCCCACCTGCTATGCGCGGCCCAACTTTGAGCTGTGGACGTCGGCACAGGTCTCCAAGTTGCAGATGGACACCTTGCCCAATGGCCAACAACGCTGCACTGGCGTAGCGGTCTGGAACGGACACGAAATGGTGCATGCCTTCGCCAAGCAAGCGGTGGTGCTGTGTGCGGGTGCGGTGGCCACGCCGCAGATTTTGCAGCTCTCGGGCATTGGCCCGGGCGCATTGCTGCAACAGCACGGTGTGACTACGGTGGTGGACTTGCCCGGTGTGGGCGAAAACTTGCAAGACCATTTGCAAATCCGCGCCGTGTTCAAGGTCAAAGGCGTGAAGACGCTCAACACCTTGGCCAACAGCTGGTGGGGCAAGGCCTCGATTGGCCTGGAATACCTGCTGCACCGCACTGGGCCGATGAGCATGGCGCCCTCACAACTCGGTGCCTTCACCCGCAGCGACCCGTCGCAGCATTGGCCCAATATCGAATACCACGTGCAACCCTTGAGCCTGGATGCGTTTGGCGAACCGCTGCACGCTTTCCCGGCCTTCACCGCCAGCGTGTGCAACCTGAACCCAACCAGCCGAGGATCGGTGCAGATTCAAAGCGCCAACTTTGCCCAAGCGCCACAAATCGCGCCGAACTACCTCAGCACCGACGCCGACCGCCAAGTGGCCGCCGACTCGCTGCGCATCACCCGGCGCATTGCCGCCCAACCCGCGTTGGCCAAGTACCAACCTGAGGAGTGGAAACCCGGTACACAATTCCAAAGCGACGAGGACTTGGCGCGGTTGGCAGGCGACATTGGCACGACCATTTTTCACCCTGTGGGCACAGCGCGCATGGGCCGCTTGGACGACCCGTTGGCCGTGGTCGACCCTGAGCTTCGCGTGCGCGATGGGCGCGGTGGCACCGTGCTTGGCCTGCGTGTGGTGGATGCGAGTGTGATGCCCAGCATCACCAGCGGCAACACCAACAGCCCCGTGCTCATGCTGGCCGAAAAGGCGGCCGAATGGCTGGCGTTGGAAGCAGAAACCAGCCCACGGGAAAGCACCTAGAAAAAAGTCCTCATTCAGGACTTACATTGAGACCACTCGATCCAGCCTTAGGGCTGGGCACGAGGGTCCGAGGAGACAAGACCCGAGAAACACCGTTCAGGTGTTCGACCCCCAAGCACCGCTGCGGCGGTGCTTTTTTTTGTGACGCCACACATTGGACAATGCCCCCATGGATGTGCTGCTGGTTTCGCTGGCTTCGGCTTTGGCCGGTTTCATCGACGCGATTGTGGGCGGCGGTGGATTGGTCTTGGTGCCCGCTTTGTTTGCCACTTACCCCCTGGCGCACCCGGCCACTTTGCTGGGCAACAACAAAAGCGCCTCGGTGTGGGGCACGTCTTGGTCGACCTGGCAATACAGCCGTCGCATCGAGCTGCGTTGGGCCTCGGTGTGGCCGGGGGCCGGGGCTGCTTGGACAGGTGCTTGGTTGGGTGCGTGGGCGGTCACACAAATCGACCCGGCTTTTTTGCGCCGCGCCCTGCCAGTGGTGCTGCTGTTGGTGTTGGTCTACACCCTGGCGCGCAAAGACATGGGGCGCGAGCATGTACCGCGCTGGGCAGGCCGCACCGAGGCGCTGGCGTTTGCCGTGCTGGGCTTGGTACTGGGTTTTTACGATGGTTTTTTTGGCCCCGGGACTGGCAGTTTTTTGGTCTTTGCTTTGGTGCGCGTGTTGGGTTATGACTTTTTAAACGCATCGGCCCACGCCAAACTGCTCAACACCGCCAGCAATATGGCAGCCTTGGTGCTGTTCACCCTCAAAGGCCATGTGTGGTGGCACATCGCGTTTTATTTGGCCGTGGCCAATGTGCTGGGCAGTTGGCTGGGCACCCGTTTGGCCTTGCGCCACGGGGCCGGGTTTGTGCGCTGGGTGTTTGTGCTGGTCGTGTCGGCCCTGATCGCCAAAACCGGCTGGGACGCGTTTATTCGCTGACGCGCTGGGCCAAGCGCACGCCACTGCCCGCGTCTGGTGCAGGCACTGCGCGGGCCCGCGCCACCGGGCTGGCAGGTGTGGTCTTGGCATCGGTGGGCAGATCTTCCTTGGGCGCTGTTGGGCGTGGTGGCCACGCCATGGTGGCGATCTCGCGGGGCTTGCCGGTGGGCCGGGTGGCTTGGCCACGCTGTACCGCGGCAATGTCTTCCTCTGCGGGGTACAGCCCTTGGATCACAAAATCAAACACCCGCCGCGCAATCGGGGCGGCATTTTGCGCACCAAAGCCAGCGTTTTCCACCACCATGGCCAAGGCAATGCGAGGCTCCTCGGCCGGTGCATAGGCCATGAACAAGGCATGGTCGCGCATGCGCTCATCGATGCGTGACGCGTTGTACTTTTCGTTTTGCTTGACGGTGAACACCTGCGCTGTGCCCGTTTTGCCGCCGCTGGTGTAGGGGGCGCCAGCAAAACTCGTGG
>CANJUS010000292.1:0-3238 GCA_947477505.1 Comamonadaceae bacterium
GCATGAGCATGGCCACGCCCATGGGCATGACCATGCCCACGAACTCGAACACAACCCATCACATGCGCATGCGCATGCACTCCCACCCGCCACGGGCGTGACTGGGTCGTGGTCGGTGCTGATGGGCGACAGCATCCATGCCTTTGGCGACGGCTTGCTGGTGGCGGCGGCTTTTTTGGCCGATGTGCAACTGGGCGTGGCCGCGACCGTGGCGGTGTTGGCCCACGAGGTGCCGCACCACATGGGTGACTTGGTGGTGCTGCAGCACGGCATGGGTCAACCGCGCAGCGCCCTCATCAAGTTGTGCCTGGCCGGTGGGGTCACAGTGCTGGGTGGGGTGATCGGCCACAGCCTGATTGCCGGTCATGAAGAATGGTTGCCCTTTTGGCTCACCTTGGCCAGCAGCAGCTATATCTATGTGGCCTTGGCCGATTTGATTCCCCAGTTGCAAAAACGCCTGACCGCACCGGCCACGGCGGCGCAAATAGGATGGTTGTTTGCAGGCATTGCCCTGGTCACTGGGGTAACCCAGTTGGGGCACCTGCACTGATCAACATCAACCCTTGGCGCAAACCATGCCAGGGGTTGTGCACCACTCGCTCCAACTGCCGGGGTACAGAGCGGTGGTGCCCAAGCCCGCCACGGCCATGGCCAGCAGGTTGGGCAGGGCGCTCACGCCGCTGCCGCAGTGGTGGACCACGCTGGCGGGGTCGCGACCGGCGAGCAGTAGGTCAAACTCTTGTTTGAGCACCTCGGGGCTTTTGAAAAATCCGTTGGCATCGAGGTTGAGCGCAAAGGGGCGGTTCAATGCACCGGGGATGTGGCCCGCCACCGGGTCGAGTGGCTCGGTCTCGCCTTTGAAGCGTGCTGGCGCGCGCGCGTCGATCAAGGTTTGCGCGGGGTGACCCACTTGTGCGGCCACTTCGGCGGTGGTGCGCCAAGTCACCAAGGGTGGGGCCAAGCTGAAGGTACCCGCTGGGCGGGGATTTTCAATGCCACGGGTGATGGCCCCACCTGATTTTTGCCAGGCCTGAAAGCCGCCGTCGAGCACGGCCACGGCGTCGTGGCCACACCACTTGATCATCCACCACAGGCGAGCGCAGTAGTTGGCCCCTTGCCGGTCGCAGACCACCACTTGCATGTCGTTGTTGAGGCCCACCGAGCGCAACCACTGGGCCAGTACTTCGCGTTGGGGCAGGGGGTGACGCCCGCCGTTGACCGCGTAGGCCGGATCGGACTCGCTCAGGTGTTCGTTGAGGTCGGCGTGCACCGCCCCGGCAATGTGTTCTTGGCCATACATTTGCAAACCGGCCTCGGGGTTCATCAGGTCGGCGCTGACGTCAAACACCAGGCAGTTTTTGGGGTCAAGGGCTTTGAGTTGCTCAACGGTGATGAGGTGGGTGTGCATTCAAGTCTCCGCAGTGGGTGGTGGGGGGGATTCTTGCAGCCAAGTGGCCCAGATGCCACTGAGCAGGATAACGGCCATGCCGACCCAACCCCACAAGGTGATCGGGTCGTCAAAAAAAGCAACGCTGAACAAAGCGCCAAACACAATGCCTGCGTAGTGCAAATTGGCCGCCACCAAGGTTGGGCCGTGGCTGTAACCACGCGTCATGCACATTTGCCCAGCCGAGGCCAATATGCCCAGCGGCAGCAACCAGGCGACAGCTTGGGTGTCCCAGCCTGAGACCCCTTGCACGCCCATGCCCGCTGCACCGGCAAAAACGCTGGCGATGGAAAAGAACAAAACGGTTCGGGTGATGGGCTCACCCGCTTGGGTCAGGGTGCGCACTTTCAAATAGACCACCGCCGAGGCCACGCCTGAGACGATGCCCACCACGGCGGCAAACCACTGATGGGTGTCCACCGTGGGACGCAGCATCAGCACCACCCCGGCAAAACTGGCCAAGATGCTCAGCCCCAAGGGCCCCGCTTGGCGGCCGTATTGCGCCAGGGCGGGTCGCGGCCCGCTGCCAGCGCGCAGACCCCACCACAAGGTGGTGATGAGGGCGATCAAAGCCACCCAAACACTGCTCATGTAATTCAAGGTAATGGCCGTGGCCAGGGGCAACTCTGCGATGGCATAAAACCAAGTGCCCAAAGAAAACACGCCCACCGTGCAACGCCACAGGTGTTGGCCGGGAATGCGGGTGCGCCACTCAATGTCGCGCCCACGCAGCATGGCCAGCATGATCAACACGCTGATGATGCCGCGGTAAAAAACCAATTCAGAGGCGTTGAAGTGAAGGGACGCAAATTTGACGCAAACCCCCATGCCTGCAAAGAAAGCCGCTGACAGCAGCATCCAAACGGCCTGCATTTCAGGCGCTGAAAGCCATGCGCTGTCGGTACCACTCGTGGAAATGCTGCATCCCGTCTTCCATCGGGCTTTGGTAGGGACCACGTTCGTCGTCGCCGCGCTGCATCAGCGCCAAGCGCCCGGCGTCCATGCGCTCAGCGATCTCATCGTCTTCGATGCAGGTCTCCATGTACGCGGCTTGCTGGGCCTGCACGAACTCGCGCTCGAAGGCGACGATTTCTTCGGGGTAGTAAAACTCCACCATGTTGAGCGTTTGGGTCGGGCTGATCGGGTGCAAGGTCGACACGGTGAGCACGTGTGGGTACCACTCGACCATGATGTGGGGGTAGTAGGTGAGCCAAATGGCACCTTGTTCGGGCGGTTTGCCTTGGCGAAACTGCATCACCGCTTGGTGCCAGCGTTGGTACACCGCGCTGCCTGCGTTTTTCAGTTGGTTGGCCACGCCCACGGTTTGCACCGAAAACTCGTTTTGGAACTCCCAGCGCAAGTCGTCGCATGAGACAAACTGGCCCAACCCGGGATGGAAGGGGCCGACGTGGTAGTCCTCGAGATAGACCTCGATGAAGGTTTTCCAGTTGTAGTTGCAATGGTGCAATTCCACCCGGTCAAGCGCATAGCCAGTGAAGTCCAAAGACTGGCGCGGCCCCATTGTGGCCAAATCGGCCGCGATGTCGCGCCCGTTGTCCTCAAACAGCAGGCCGTTCCACGCCTGGAGGGGGTAGTTTTTGAGGTTCAGGCACGGGTCTTGGGCAAAGTGTGGTGCCCCCAGCAGTTGACCGCTGGGCGCGTAAGTCCAGCGGTGCACCGGGCAGACGATGTTGCCCGAAGCACTGGCCGCGTTGTGGGGCGCGTTCAGGTTACCGCGCCCTTTGAGCATGACGGCTTGGCGGTGGCGGCAAATGTTGGAGATGAGTTCCA
>CANJUS010000293.1:0-3236 GCA_947477505.1 Comamonadaceae bacterium
ATAGGTGTTGCGCAGCACGCGGTTGCGTTCAGCCGGCGTGGTGGTGACGTAGTGGTAATCCATGTTTTGGTATGAATCGCTCATGACACAGTCTCCAAAGTTACTCTGCACATGCAGATGGCGGTATTCTAGGTGGATTCAAGGGGGGTACATCAATATGCCTATGGTCTGTAGGTTTATCGAAATATGACAATTGGGATGGGCTTTTCCCGTGTGGGGGCTGAATGTGGTTTGATAAGATGCGTTGCATGAAAACCAAACACACGCTCGAACTGGCAGATCTTCAACGCATGGCCGCTGCGGCGCAGGCAGAGGCTTTGAAAAATCAATGGGCGGTGTCGTTTGCCATCGTCGACGATGGCGGGCATCTGCTGTGGTTCCAACGCCTGGATGGCGCTGCGCCCAGCACCTCTTATATGGCGCCAGCCAAGGCCCACACAGCGGCCATGGGTCGGCGCGAAAGCCGCATCTACGAAGAAATGATCAATGGCGGGCGCTATGCTTTTCTGAGCGCGCCCAACCAACAAGGCTTGCTCGAAGGCGGCGTGCCCATCATCAAAGACGGTCAAGTCATTGGGGCAGTGGGCGTGAGCGGTGTCAAATCACAAGATGATGCCCAAATCGCCCGGGCCGCCATTGCCGCCTTGGGTTGATCGCTGATCACCCGTCCGCTGGCGTTGCGGCTCAGTAGGTCAATCGCTCGGGCTTGACCTCTTGCAAGATGGTGGTGGCAATTTCTTCGATGCTTTTGGTCGTGGTCGACAGCCAGCGAATGCCTTCGCGGCGCATCATGGCTTCGGCTTGGCTGACCTCGTAGCGGCAATTTTCCAAACTGGCGTAGCGTGAATTGGGGCGCCGCTCGTTGCGCACCTCGCTCAAGCGCTCGGGCAAGATGCTCAAGCCAAACACTTTTTTGCGATACGGCTGGGCTGCGGCGGGAAACTGTTGGCGCTCGAAATCTTCCGGAATCAGTGGGTAATTGGCCGCCTTGATGCCGTACTGCATGGCCAGGTAAAGGCTGGTGGGGGTTTTGCCACTGCGGCTCACCCCCACCAAAATCACATCGGCCTTGTCCAGGTCGCGGCTGAGTTGGCCGTCGTCGTGCGACAAGCTGAAATTGATGGCCTCAATGCGGTCGTGGTAAGCCTGGCTTTTGCTCACGTCCGAGAAGCGACCAATTCGGTGGTTGGAGGTGATGCCCAACTCGGCTTCCAGTGGGTTTACAAAGGTGCCAAACATGTCGAGCAGCAAGGCTTTGCATCCGTTGCGGATGACGCCCAAGACCTCTTCATTGACCAAGGTGGTGAACACGATGGGGCGTCGCCCTTCCAAATCGGCCGTGTGGTTGATTTGTCGCACCGCTTGGTGCGCCTTGTCGACCGTATCGACGAAGGGCAGCCGGATATGGCGGGGCTGGATTTCAAATTGGGCCAAGATGGCGTTGCCAAAGGTTTCGGCGGTGATGCCAGTGCCGTCGGAGACGAAAAAGACCGTGGGTTTGGGCATGAAATCTTTCCAAAATGGGACCGGGGCAGGCCCTGATGCAGGCCTACAATCGTGCCCATTATCCGAATTTATCCATGACCAGCTCTTTCTCCACCCCCCTAAAAACACAACTCAGCTGTGGTGGTCTGCTCGTTCATGGGCTTGCCTGGCCTGAAATTGGGGCCCAGGTGAGCGCACCACCGGTTTTAACTTCCGGAGCTTTCCCATGTCTGCACTTTTCAGCCCGACCGCCTTGGTCGTACCGTTTGAAAACCTGAGAATGACCGACGTCGAGTCGGTTGGCGGTAAAAACGCCAGTCTCGGCGAGATGATTTCCCAGCTTCCCTCAGGGGTGCGTGTGCCCACGGGCTTTGCCACCACGGCCCATGCGTTTCGACAATTTTTGCACCACGAGGGTTTGGACGCGCGCATTGCCCAGCGGCTGGCCAGTTTGGACACCGAAGACGTGCGTGCCTTGTCCCAGGCGGGGGCAGAAATTCGCACATGGCTGATGGCCCAGCCCTTCCCCGCGGATTTGGAGTCAGACATCCGTGCCGCCCATGCGGTGTTGTGTGCCGGGCACCTGGATGCCTCTTTGGCGGTGCGCTCCTCGGCCACGGCCGAAGACTTGCCCGATGCGTCCTTTGCTGGGCAGCAAGAAACCTTTCTCAATGTCTCGGGCATTGAAGAGGTGCTGCTGAAGATGCGAGAGGTTTTTGCCTCGCTCTACAACGACCGCGCCATCAGTTACCGGGTGCATAAAGGGTTTGCCCATGCCGATGTGGCCTTGTCTGCGGGGGTGCAGCGCATGGTTCGCTCTGACTTGGGGGCGGCCGGTGTGATGTTCACCATGGACACCGAGACGGGGTTTGACCAGGTGGTGTTCATCACCTCCAGCTACGGTTTGGGCGAGACCGTGGTCCAAGGCGCCGTCAATCCCGACGAGTTTTATGTGCACAAACCCATGTTGCAGGCCGGGCACAAGGCCGTCATTCGCCGCAGCCTGGGCTCTAAGTTGATTCAAATGGTTTTTGCCACGCCACAGCAACGCGCGCAGGGCGGTAAATTGGTGCACACCGAAGAGGTGCCCGCAGAAATGCGCAACCGTTACTCATTGACCGACGAGGAGGTGGCGCAATTGGCGTCCTACGCCCTGGTGATCGAAGCCCACTATGGCCGACCGATGGACATTGAGTGGGGCAAGGATGGGGTAGATGGGCTGCTATACATATTGCAAGCGCGCCCAGAGACCGTGAAAAGCCAGCAAAAAGACCAGGTAGAGCATCGCTTCAAACTCAAGGCCACGGGCACGGTGTTGGCACAAGGGCGCGCCATTGGTCAAAAAATTGGCGCCGGTCCGGTTCGGTTGGTGCACAGCATCGACCAAATGGACTTGGTGCAAGCAGGTGATGTGCTGGTCACCGACATGACCGACCCCAACTGGGAGCCCGTGATGAAGCGCGCCAGCGCCATTGTCACCAACCGTGGAGGGCGCACTTGCCATGCGGCCATCATCGCCCGCGAGTTGGGCATTCCCGCCGTGGTCGGTTGTGGCGACGCCACCGAACACCTCAAGTCGGACCAACTGGTCACGGTCAGTTGCGCCCAGGGTGACACCGGTTTCATTTATGACGGTTTGCTGCCCACCGAGGTGAGCGAAGTGGCACGCGGCACCATGCCCGAGATCGCCACCAAGATCATGATGAACGTGGGCAACCCACAACTGGCCTTTGACTTTTGTCAGTTGCCCA
>CANJUS010000294.1:0-3230 GCA_947477505.1 Comamonadaceae bacterium
ATCGCGCTTGATGAAAGTGCGCTTCTTGCGCACTTCGACTTGAATGGTGCGGGCTTTGCCGGTGGCATCGGCTTGCTTGATCTCGCTGGTGGACTTTTTGACCAAGGTGATTTTTTTGCGCTCGGGCGATTCTGTGCCGTGGCTGGCTTTGAGATGGTTCAATAGCTTTTGCTTGTCACCATCGGTGAGGGCATCGTTGGGGGTTGATTTTTCAACACCGGCCAAGCGCAATTGCTCGATCAGCGTGCTGGTGGATTTTTTGAGTTCGTTGGCAAACTCGGCAACCGTCGTACTGGACATTTGTGGTGTTCCTCTCCATGACCATTACTCTTGACCTGCGAACCAATGTTCGCGTGCCTTCAGGATCAGGGCCTTGGCCTCCTCCTCCGGTTGGCCGGTGATGGCGGTCAGCTCATCCACGGCCAGGTCTGCCAATTCGTCTCGGGTGTTGACACCGTTCTGCGCCAAGGTGGCGATCAGTTCTGCATCAAGCCCTTCAAGATCACGCAAATCTTGCGAAACCTCTTCTATGCTTTCTTCACGGGCAATTTCCATGGTCAGCAAGATGTCTTTGGCGCGCGATCTCAGTTCATTGACGGTGTCTTCGTCAAAGCCTTCAATTTCGAGCATCTCCTGCAAGGGCACATAGGCCACTTCTTCCAAACTGGTGAAACCCTCTGCGATCAAGATGTCGGCAATTTCCTGATCCACGTCGAGCTTTTCCATGAACAGCGTGCGCAGGTAATCGGTTTCGTTGGCTTGCTTTTGGGCTGATTCGTTGGCATCCATGATGTTGATCTTCCAACCCGTCAAGTCAGAAGCCAAGCGGACGTTTTGCCCGCCACGGCCAATGGCAATGGCCAGATTTTCCTCGTCCACCACCACATCCATGGCATGTTTTTCTTCGTCAACCACGATGGAGCTGACGTTGGCTGGGGCCAAAGCGCCGATGACAAACTGCGCCGGGTCTTCGCTCCACAGCACGATGTCGACACGCTCGCCGGCCAATTCATTGGTGACGGCATTGACCCGGGTGCCACGCACACCAACGCACGTGCCGATGGGGTCAACCCGTTTGTCGTGCGAGAGCACCGCAATTTTGGCCCGTGAGCCTGAATCGCGGGCACAAGATTTGATCTCAAGCAGGCCTTGCTCAATCTCGGGGACCTCTTGGCGGAACAGTTCGATCATGAACTCTGGGGCCGAACGCGACAAGATGATGGGCGCCCCGCGCAATGTCAGGTCCACCTCCATGATCATGGCCCGCACACGGTCGCCATTGCGCAGGTTTTCCTTGGAAATCATCTCGCCTCGGCGCAAGCGGCCTTCCACCCTGCCGCTTTCAACAATGATGTCACCCTTGTCCATGCGCTTGACGGTGCCCACAAAAATTTTGTCGCCGCGCGACAAGAAATCATTGAGCAGCATTTCACGCTCGGCATCGCGAATCTTTTGCAAAATCACCTGCTTGGCAGCCATGGCACCGATGCGCCCAATGGGCACCGACGCCACACCCTCTTCAATGTACTCACCAACCTCCACGTCCGAGACGCGATCGGTGGCATCCATCAACAGCTCTTCAGCATCGGGGTTTTGTAAGCCAGCCTCGTCAGGCACCACCATCCAGCGGCGAAACGTTTCGTAATCACCGGAATCGCGGTCCACGGCGACGCGGATGTCCACATCGCCTTGAAACAACTTCTTGGTGGCTTGGGCCAAGGCCAATTCGACCGCCCCAAACACCACATCTCGCTCGACGTTCTTCTCTCGCGAGATGGCATCTACCAACATCAACATTTCGCGGTTCATGGTCTCTGACTCCTCTCGTGCTCAAACTGAACGGGCCTGTCGGCCCTTGAAATCAACTATCGGCGCCAGGCGTGCCTCGCGCAACTCGTCCAATGCAAACCCCAGCACTTGCGCTGGCGGCATGACCCTTTTATGACTCACCCTCTGCCCAGGCTTGGTCGGCGCTTCGTCGCGCCACACAATCTGCCAGTGCCCCGGTTGGTCTGCTTTTTCAAGCAAACCACGGAATTTTTTCCGCAGCGCAGACACCTGCGTGCCTGCCGCTGCCCCAATGGGGGCTTTCAAGGTGACGTCCACCACCTCGCCTGCAAACCGCTCAAAGTCCGCCTGATGGCGCAACGGCCGGTCGATGCCGGGCGATGAAACCTCCAAACGGCGGTATTCAACTTCCTCCGCTTCCAGCACAAAGTGCAGTTGGCGGGTGACTTTTTCACAATCTTCCACCGTGATAAACACGGGAACTTCGCCCAGGGTCCAAGGGTGATCAATGGTGATGCGCAGCAAGCCACCGGCCGAGCGTTCCAGCTCCACCAGGTCGTAACCCAATCCGGTCACGGTTTGAACAACTACTTCTTGCAAGGCCACTGACTTTGCCACCCCAAACCAAAAGCGATCGGCCAAAAAAAACGGGCGGTTGGTATCCGCCCGGTTGGTCGTCAAGCAAATATTATAACCGCTAAATATTTGATTTCAATCGCTTTATGACCTTGGCGTGGCTGGGGTTGAGGCCTGAACCAGGGATTGCGTGTAGGGGTGTCGAGGTTGGGCCAACACTGCCAAGGTTTCGCCAGACTCGACTATGTGCCCTTCTTTCATCACCAAAACCTGGTGTGCCATGGCTTGAATCACTTGCATATCGTGGGTGATCAGCAGATAGCTCAACCCGCGTTGCGCTTGTAAACGCTGCAACAGTTCAAGCAATTGCTTTTGAATCGACACGTCCAGCGCACTGGTGGGCTCATCGAGCACGAGCAAGCTGGGTTGCAAAATCAGGGCCCTGGCCACGGCAATGCGCTGCCTTTGCCCACCCGAAAACTCATGTGGGTAACGCTGCAACAGGCCTGGAAATTCAGCCTCGGTCATGCCCACATCTGACAATGCCTGCGTCACCCGAAGCTGCCGTGGCTGATCCCCCAAACCTGCTTCGTGCACCAGCAAGCCTTCGCCCACCACGTCTTCCACCGTCATGCGAGGTGAAAGTGATGAAAAAGGATCCTGAAAAACCACTTGCACCGCCCGTCGCAGCGGCAAATCGGCACTGTGCTTGTGCTGCCAGCTTTGGCCCATCAATTTCAGTTGACCTTGAAAGGGCAATAAACCCAGCATGGCCAGAGCCAAAGTGGACTTGCCCGAACCAGACTCGCCCAGAACGCCCAAAGTTTCACCTTGGCGCAACTCAAAGTTGGCGGAATCAACGGCGA
>CANJUS010000295.1:0-3228 GCA_947477505.1 Comamonadaceae bacterium
AGACGGTGCCCGCTGCACAGGCCATGTGGTGGCAAGCCAGCAGCCACCCCAAGGCCCAAACCCACGCGCGGTGGGCCTGGGCTGGGGGTGGCGGCAAATCAAAACGGTCGTACGTCATCGGGTGGCATGGTGCTGGGGCAGACACACAAGTGTGGCACAGTGCGGTGCAGACCACCTGGTTGAACCAGGTCGAAAATGACATTGACAGGAGTGAAACCAGTGCGCGACATGGACCAGTTGATACATGATTTGCAACACCCGCTGTGGTGGCTGGAGCTGCTCGGTTTGTTGCTGTGCCTGACCCTGGCCTGGTGGGTGAGCCGACGCATGGCCTTGGCCATGTCCGGTCACACCCGTTGGACGGGCCGCTCGGTGACAAAGGGTTTTGTTTTCCCCTTTTTGGCACTGGCCCTGGTGTTTGGCTTGCGTGCTCTGGCTGTTGCGCATGGCCCCACACCGCTGCTCAGCCTGGCGCTGCCGGTGCTGCTGTCATTGGTGGTGCTGCGCATGCTGGTGCGCTTGCTCAGTGGCTTGTTCCCGCATTCGCGCGGCGTGCAGTGGGTGGAGCGGTCGGTGTCTTGGTTGGTCTGGTTTGCTTTGGTGATGTGGTTCACCGGGCTGGACAAGCCTTTGCTGCACGAACTGGAAGCCATCGAACTGGTGTTTGGCAAAAACAAACTCAGCTTGCTCACTTTGTTCCAAGGCGTGGCCTATACCGGTTTGGTGCTGATGGTCACTTTGTGGCTTTCGGGCATGCTGGAGCGTGCCCTGATTGCCCCGGCTGTTTCAGACCTGTCGGTGCGCAAAATGGCTGGCAACGTCTTGCGTGCCGTTTTGATGTTTCTGGGGTTGATCATCGCCTTGTCGGCCATTGGCGTGGACCTCACCGCTTTGTCGGTGTTGGGTGGTGCTTTGGGCGTGGGCCTGGGATTTGGTTTGCAAAACTTGGCTGCCAATTACGTCAGTGGTTTTGTTATTTTGTTTGAGCGTTCCCTGCGCATTGGCGACAACATTGTGTTGCACCAATTTGAGGGCCAAGTGGTGGACATCACCACCCGCTATACCTTGATACGCGGGGCCAACGGCCAAGATGCGGTGGTGCCCAACCAGGACTTGACCACGGAGATGGTGCTCAAACAGCGGCGTGACGTGCCGCTGCCGTATGCCGATGGGCTGATTTTGAGCTCTCACTGGTCGGTCAAACACGACAGCGACGTGGGTTTGGTGCAAGCGGCTTTGGTGCAAGCGGCGCTGAGCGTCGAGCGGGTTATCCCAGACCCCTCACCACAGGCGCAACTGCGCGAAGTCACACCCACAGGCTTGCACTTTGTCTTGGTGTATTGGATCAAAGACCCGATGGTCTCTCAACTCAGTGTGCGCTCGGAGGTGAACTTGGCCGTCGTGCAGGCACTGCGCGACAAAGGTGTGGGGCTGGCTGTGGCGGCGCTGGAGTGGCGCCAGCCTGCCTGAACCTGGGGCAAAGGCTCAGCGTGGCTGGCGCGGGGGACCGCTGTGTGTCACAGCCCCGAGTCGGGCCGGTGACACCAGCTTGGCGTATTTTTCCAGCACCCCGCTGAGGTGCTCTGACGGCGGCTTGGGGGCCTGGGCTTGGCGCTGGGCCCAGGTGGCCTCGTCCATCAGCACATCTAGCCGAGCGGCTTGGCCATCAATGCGGATGCGGTCGCCATCGCGCAGCCAACCAATGGGGCCGCCAGCGGCCGCCTCGGGTCCGACGTAGCCAATCATCATGCCCCGGGTGGCACCCGAGAACCGCCCATCGGTGATCAATGCCACTTGCTCTCCCATGCCTTGCCCGTACACCAAGGCGGTCACGCCCAGCATCTCGCGCATGCCGGGTCCGCCACGCGGTCCTTCGTTGCGAATGACCAGCACATCCCCGGCCTGGTAACGTTTTTGGGACACGGCCGCATACGCGTCCTCTTCGTTTTCAAACACCCGTGCCGGTCCTTCGAACACCAGTTTTTTCAACCCCGCCACTTTGATCAGGGCGCCGTCCGGGGCCAAGTTGCCTTTGAGCACCACCACACCGCCGCTGGGCATCAGGGCTTGAGAAGCCGGGCGCACCACTTGGCCATCGGGGGCAGGGGTGTGTGCCAGTTCTTCGGCCAGCGTGCGACCAGACAAGGTCATGGCTTGCCCGTGCAGGTGTCCGCCATCGAGCAAGGCTTTGAGCACGGCGCGGGTACCCCCCACGCGGTGCAAGTCCACCGCCAAAAAACGACCGCCGGGCTGCAAGTCGGCAATCAAAGGGGTGCGCGCAAACACCTCGGCCACATCGTCCAGGGTGAAAGAAATGCCCGCTTCGTGGGCAATGGCAGGCAGGTGCAGCCCGGCATTGGTCGAGCCGCCCGTGGCGGCCACCACGGCGGCGGCGTTTTCCAGCGATTGCCTTGTGATCAAGTCGCGTGGCAGCGGCCCACCGGTGCGCAAAATTTCGGTCACCCGCCGACCCGCTGCACGTGCCAGGGCCAAACGCTCGCTGTAGACGGCGGGCATCATGGCAGAACCGGGCAGCGCCAGCCCCAGGGTTTCGGCCACCATGGCCATGGTGTTGGCCGTGAATTGCCCTGGGCAAGAACCCACGGTGGGGGCGCATTGGCGTTCCAACTCACCCAATTCGGCCTCGCTCATTTGGCCGGTCATCACCGCGCCCACGCCCTCATAGGCGGTCAAGATGGTGACGTCTTTGCCCCGCCATTGGCCCGGGAGCATGGCGCCGCCGTACACAAACACACTGGGGCAGTTCAGCCGCGCCATGGCCATCAGCACGCCAGGCAGGGTTTTGTCGCAACCGGCAAAGCCCACCAAACCGTCGTAGGCGTGGCCCACCATCACCGCCTCGATGGAGTCGGCCACCAACTCGCGCGAGACCAGGCTCATGCGCATGCCTTTGTGGTTCATCGACAAACCGTCCGACACCGACACCGTGGTGAAGGGCACGGGTATGCCTTGGCCCGCTGCCACCCCCAGCCGCGCGGCATCGGCTTGGGGCCCCAAGGACATGGAGCAGGGCGTGTTTTCGCCGTGCTGGCTGACGATGCCAATCATGGGTTTGCCAAAGTCGGCCTCGTCCACCCCCAAAGCGCGCAAAAAAGCGCGGTGCGGCGTGCGGTCCAAGCCTTCGATCAAGCGGGCCGAATTCAAGGTGGTGGGGGGCGTGAACGGGGGGCGTTGGGGGGTGGTCATGCGGGGCATTTCAGAGGGTGA
>CANJUS010000296.1:0-3222 GCA_947477505.1 Comamonadaceae bacterium
CCTCGGTGGACACGCGCCCGGGGATGATGGCCAAAATTTCGCATCCAAAGCGCACGATCAAGCGGTCCATTTGTTCTTCTATCGTCGCTTTGCTGTGCGTCGCAACGGTTTCACGCAACAGCGGAAGGTATTCGGGCTTTTTCACCGCCTTCAAAATCAGCGAAGGATTGGTGGTGGCGTCTTGGGGCTTGTACTGCGCCAGTTGTAAAAAGTCGCCAGTGTCTGCCACCACCGTGGTGTACTGCTTGAGGGCTTGCAATTGGTTCATGCCCCTCATTATCCCTGTGTCTGGGCAGGCGCTTTCAGCCTCTTAACGGCATGGGGCTGTTGTTTTCGTTACAGTGCAAGCATGAATAACATTTTGATATTGGGCGGCAGTGGTTTCATTGGCCGTCACGTGTGCGAGGCTTTGGAGCGCGCTGGCTTGCACAGCACTGTGCCCACCCGGCGTTTGCCCGCGCACAGCGTCCAAATGCTGCCACGGGTGAGCGTGGTGCAAGCAGACGTGCACAACCCTGGCGAGTTGGCAGCACTGGTGCGTGGACATGATGCAGTGGTCAATTTGGTGGCCATCTTGCACGGCAATGCCCAACAGTTTGACCATGTGCATGTTCAACTGCCGCGATTGCTGGCCCAAGCTTGCGTGGATCAAGGTGTGAATCGGTTGGTGCACATGAGTGCCTTGGGTGCCCATGTGCAAGGGCCGTCTATGTATTTGCGCAGCAAAGGCCAAGGCGATGCGCTGCTGCAAAGCATGGCCCAGCAGCATGGCTTGCAACTGACCTTGCTGCAACCCAGTGTGGTGTTTGGGGCCGATGACAAATTCATCAACGTCTTTGCACAGCTTCAGGCCTTCACGCCGGTGGTCCCTCTGGCGGGTGCCCAGGCCAAATTTCAACCGGTTTGGGTGCAAGACCTTGCCCAGGCCTTGGTCCATGCATTGGCCATGCCGCAAAGCCATGGCCAGCGCTACGAATTGGTGGGTCCCGAAATTTTGACCTTGGCCCAATTGGTGCATCACGCGGGCCGTTGGTCTGGGCACCCCAGAACAATTTGGCCTTTGCCCCCCACCCTGGCGCAGGCCCAGGCTTGGTTGATGGAACACCTGCCCGGGCCCACCTTGATGAGCCGCGACAACCTCGCCTCCATGCAAGTTGACAATGTGGCCAGCGGGTCTGCGCCAGGGTTGCCTGCACTGAACATTCCCTTGCCCACGCGTTTGGACCGTGTTTTCCCGCTCGTTTGACCATGGAAAGAACCCAGCCAGTCCAGCAAAGCATGCCAGGGGTTGACCGAGCTTGGGTTTATCATCAATCCATGAAAACACTTCTTGCACTCACCCTTTGCTTGCTCACACACATCAGCACCTTGGCCCAAACGGGCGGTGACAAAGTGGTTTACCACATTGACCACGCAGCCAGCCAAGCCACCAAGGGTTTGCGCAATATCCGAAACCATTTGGATGTGGCCCCCGACACCCAAATCATCGTGGTCACGCATGCCGAGGGGGTTGATTTTTTGATGGACGGGGCCAAAGACAAGCAAAACCCCAACATCGATTACGCCGCTCTGGTGTCGGCGTTGAAGGCGCGCAATGTGCGCTTCGAAGTGTGCGAGATCACTTTGAAAAACCGCAACCTGAACAAGTCGCAATTCAATATGGATGCCGACTTCACCCCATCGGGCGTGGTGCGCATTGGCCGCTTGCAAGCGCGCGAAGGCTACGCCTACATCAAGCCCTGAAGCGCGGTCCACAGTCCACACTGACATAGATTTGTCACAAATGTTTCACACTGGACACGATTGCGATGTGGTGAGGCTGTGTTAATGTTTTAGCCTTTCCCATGAAGCCCAAGGTCAACCATGCGTGCCATCAAACAAGTCCGTCGACTCATCCAAGCCGACCCCACTTCAGCAGCAGCCAAAGCGTTTTCTGATTTGATACTGGCACTCGAATCCGAGGCGGCCTCCCCCATCAAAGGCCTGTATCAACTGTCCCCCAATGACTTTGATTTGGCCATCCAGTTGCTCAAAGACTGGCGCTTAGACCGCTTTTACGAAGGCAAGGCCAAAGCCTTTGATGTGGCTTATCAGGCCCATGACCTGCAAAAACCATCGGCTTGACCCGTTCAACTTCTCCGTCGCACCTTTCCAAGTCCACCCGTGCGGCATCAAGCCATGTTTGGTGCATGGTCTTGCATCACTTGGCGAAAAATTTTCTCTGTTTTTTGAAAAATCAGCGGCCACGCTTGGCCCAGGGCCGTGATGCGGGCCTCTTGGCCCATTTGCGCGCGCAAATTGTGCTTTTCAGCCAGCTCCAGCGCCGCCCCCGCGAAAGCAGCCTCGTCCCCGGGCTCAATGAGTTGTCCGTTTTCACCACTTCGAATCAATTCGGCGGCGGCTGCATGCCGGTATGCCACCACGGTCAGCGCGCTGGACATGGCCTCTAAGGTGACATTGCCAAATGTTTCGGTCAAACTGGGAAACAAAAACATATCCCCGCTGGCATAGTGTTGCGCCAAGTCTTCGCCCGTGCGAAAGCCAGCAAATATCACCTGAGGGTGTTTTTTTTCTAGCGCATGGCGCAGTGGCCCGTCGCCCACCAACACCAACTTTGTATCTTTGCGCACAGTTTCCAAGCGTTCAAAAGTGGACATGACCACATTGAGATTTTTTTCGGCTGCCAAACGGCCCACGCACAGCAACACCAAGGTGCTGTCATCGGCACCCCATTGCTGCCTCAGTGACACAGACCGGCGCATGGGATTGAACAAGTCCGTGTCCACCCCCCTGGGCACGACATGCAATCGCTCAAACCCCATGGCCGCCAGCTCGGTGGCAAGTCCTGGCGTGGGAACCATGGTTGCCAAAGCTGCATTGTGAAATTTGCGCATGTAATTCATGATGGCACCGCGCAACCAACCAATGCCGTAATGACCACTGTATGCATGGAAATTGGTTCTGAAGTCGGTGCTGACCGGCAATTTGAGTTTTTTGGCCGCTTGCAACGCCGACCACCCCAGCGGGCCTTCTGTGGCGATGTGCACCACATCCGGTCGGTGCAGTGTCCACAGACGCGTCAAAGCACGCTTGGCAGGAAACCCCATTTTCAAGTGCTTGTAAAACGGTATGGGCATGCCACGCACCAGCGTTTCATCGGTCAGCACCTTGCCGCCCTGATCTGCGTCCTTGAGTTGACGAGGGCGAATCAACCACAGCGCA
>CANJUS010000297.1:0-3214 GCA_947477505.1 Comamonadaceae bacterium
AGGGAAACAGCGCCAAGTCGGCCAGGCTTTTGCAGTCGCTGGGGTGCACGCCCGCAGCATCAAACTTGGCCCGGTAAACCGGTGAGTTGGCATAGGCGTGCTGCAAGGTCGATTGCAATCGTTTGAGTTGCAAGCTGCGCAACTCGTCCACGCTGGCGTGTTCAATCGCTTCATGGGCGAAGGCGTGTTGGGTGTTCATGGGTTCACCACTGTTCCTGGAATTTGCGCGCTTTTGCCGCGAAACAAGGCCACGGTCTCGCCACGCTGGTTGCTTACTTTGACGTCATAAATGCCGTGCCGACCCGACAACACTTGTTCCACCCCTTCGGTGCTCAGCACATCGCCCAACTGGGCTGGCTTTAAAAACTCGATGCTGCACGCCGCTGCCACCGCGTTGTGGTTGTGGCTGTTGCAGGCAAAGGCGAAGGTGGAGTCGGCCAAGGTAAAGATAAAGCCACCATGGCAGGTTTGGTGGCCATTGAGGTGCTTGTCTTGCACCACCATGCGCATGCGTGCGCGCCCAGGCTCGCAAGAGACCAAGTCCATGCCCACGGTTTCGCGCGTGGCTCGGTCGTTGGCATACATGGTTTCGCCCACCTGTTGGGCCAGCGCCATCTTGTCCATGGGGTCAATGTCCCTTGAATTGCGCCGGGCGCTTTTGCAAAAAGGCGCTCACGCCCTCGATGTAATCGTGGGTGCGGCCCAGTTGGGATTGGGTGTCGCGCTCCACATCGAGGTGGGCACTCAAGCTGCGCTGGCTGGCGTCACGCAACAAGGCGCGCGTGGCCACCAAAGCCTGGGTGGGCATGGCCGCGAGCCGCTCGGCCATGGCCCAAGCGGCGGCCAAGCAATCGGCCTCGAGTTGCCACACCAAGCCCCATTGATGGGCTTGCTCGGCACCGAGCTTGTCCCCCGTCATGGCCAAAGCCATGGCGCGTGCCAGGCCCAGCCGCTCGACCAAAAACCAACTGCCGCCCGCGTCTGGAATCAAGCCAATTTTGCTGAACGCTTGGATGAAGCTGGCCGTGGGTGCGGCAATCGCAATGTCGCACGTCATGGCCAATGAAGCGCCAGCGCCAGCGGCCACGCCATTGACCGCGGCCACCACCGGCATGCGCAATTGCTGCAGTCGGCGCACGGTGGGATTGAAGTACTGGTCGATCAAGGGACCGGGGTCGGCCCGCTCGACCATGTCGGGCCCAGGGGTGAAATCAAACTCCGACAAATCGGCTCCGGCACAAAACCCGCGCCCGGCGCCGGTGATCACCAAGGCTCGGATGTGGGCGTTGCCCTCGGCGCGGTCCAGCGCGGCCCACAACTGGCTGTGCATGTCGCGGGTGAAACTGTTCAAGGCCTGGGGCCGGTTCAGGGTGATGCACGCCACAGCGGCGCGCTCTTCATACAAGACTAGGGGTTCAGACATGGGGATCTCCTCGGGCCTGCAATTTAACATTAGCCGACCCGTTGGTTGGTGAATGTTTTCCCTTGGGTATAGTCATGCATCCAACCCACCACCTGCCTTTTTTGCCGGAGACCCCATGACACACCAAAACATTCAAACCGCCGTCCATGCCGACAAAGTGGGCGTGGTGACCCTGAACCGGCCCAAGCAGCTCAATGCCCTCAATGGCGAATTGATGGACGAGTTGGGCGCGGCGCTCAAAGCCTACGACGCCGACCCGGCCATTGGCTGCATGGTCATCACCGGCAGCGAAAAAGCCTTCGCAGCCGGGGCCGACATTGGCGCCATGGCCAGCTACAACTTTGCCGATGTGTACAAACAAGACTTCATCACCCGCAATTGGGAAACCATCCGTTCTGTGCGCAAACCGGTGATTGCGGCGGTCAGCGGTTTTGCCTTGGGCGGCGGCTGCGAATTGGCCATGATGTGTGACTTCATCATTGCCGCCGACAACGCCAAGTTTGGTCAACCAGAGATCAAGCTGGGCATCATCCCTGGCGCTGGCGGCACCCAGCGCTTGCCGCGGGCGGTGGGCAAGGCCAAAGCGATGGACCTGGCCTTGACCGGGCGCATGATGGACGCCAGCGAGGCCGAGCGCGCTGGCTTGGTCAGCCGCATCGTCCCATTGGACAAACTCATGGACGAAACCCTGGCCGCGGCCTTGATGATTTGCGAGCACTCGCAATTGGCCACCATGGCGGCCAAAGAATCGGTCAACCGCGCCTTTGAAAGCGGTCTGGCCGATGGTGTGATGTTTGAGCGGCGCATGTTCCACGCCTTGTTTGCCACCAGCGACCAGAAAGAAGGCATGGCCGCCTTTGTGGGCAAGCGCAAAGCGCAGTTCACCCACCAGTGATGCCCCCCTGTCCGGCTGGGGACCGGGGAGCGGTGCGTTTACTTTTTACCCAAGCCCAGCCGGGCGGCACCTTCGGTATAGAGCTGGGTGCGCTCTTTCATGAACGCGTCCATTTGCTCCAAGCCCACGTTGACCAACTCGAAACCGTTTTTGGCCGCCAGGTCTTTCATCTCGGCATCGTTGTTCAAGGCCATCCACAGGTCTGACAAGCGTTTGCGCTGATCGGGTGGGGTGGATTTGGGCACCCCAATGCCACGGTAAGCGCCGTCCACCCAGTTCACGCCCAATTCTTTGAAGGTGGGCACATCGGGGATCAGTGGGTGGCGCTTGTCCATCGCCACCGCCAGCGGCCGCACCCGGCTTTTATTGGCCACCACAAACGGCACATAGGTCATGGCCCCGTCCACCTGTCCGCCCAGCACCGAGGTGGTCATGTCGCCGGTGCCCTTGAACGGCACATAAATGGTTTTGATGCCAAAAGCCGCATTGAGCCGCTCATGCGCGGCATGGTTGGCCGAGTTCAGGCCGGACCCGCCCAAGGAGAGCTTGCCGGGGTCTTTTTTGGCCGCTTCGATGAACTCGGCAAAGTTTTTGATCGTGCTGGTCGATGGCACCACCAAGGTGTCTGGCGTGTAATGGAACCAAAACACCGGCGTGATGTCGGCGGTTTTGTATTGCACCTGGCCCTCGATGGGTTGAAACACAATGTGCGGCAAGTTGATACCCACCACATTGAAGCCGTCACCGGGCAAGCTGTTCATTTGCGACCACATCAAGGCCCCGCCGGCACCGGCCTTGTACTGAACAATGGTCTCGATGGCGGCGCATTTTTTGCGCAACACCGCTTGCTGATGGCGCGCGGATAAATCGGACTCACCACCGGGCGGGAATGCCTG
>CANJUS010000298.1:0-3210 GCA_947477505.1 Comamonadaceae bacterium
ACGCATGCCATGCGCGTGATCTTGGACGCCAAAGGGGCCTATTCGGTGGTCAATGGCCACAAACACCCGATGGAGACCGGCGACATCGTGCTCACCCCAGGCGGCAGTTGGCATGGCCATGGCCACGAGGGAGATGCGCAGGCATATTGGTTTGACTGTTTGGACTTGCCCTTGACCCGGCGACTGGAAACCGTGTTTTTTGAAGAGCACCCCCAAGGTTTTGAGCCCATCACGAACCTGGCCCCACAGTCGCCCTACCGCTACACCTGGGCCAGCACGCAAGACAAACTCAAAAACGCCAGCGACCACCCACACTGGGGGCCCACCATGGCCTTGGAGGTGGTGGGCATGCCCACCATCACCATCCAGGTGCACCGCTGGGCACAGGGCTGGGCCGGGCGGCCCTATCGGCACACCGCCAACGCCTTGCACGTGGTGCTGCAAGGCCATGGCCAAACGCAAGTGGGCGAACACAGCTTTGATTGGGAATTTGGCGACACCATTGCCTTGCCCGCTTGGCAACGCGTGCAACACCGGGCATCGGCCAACGCGGTTGTGGTCAGCCTGAGCGATGAGAACCTGCAACGCTGGACGCAGCTGTACCGCCTACAAGCACTGGACTGAGCCGCGCCCAGTCTGGCGCCCCCGACAGGAATCGAACCTGTATCTGAGACTTAGGAGGTCCCCGTTCTATCCATTGAACTACGGCGGCGTGAGCGTGGATTCTAGGGTTTGGTATGCTCAATCGCCAACTCCTCCATGGCCACTTGCCAAAGTGCTTGGGTGTTGGGTCGTTGTCAAAGGCATTCCATGAAAAAGTTGTATCTGTTTGGGCTGGCCCTTTGTCTGGCGGCGTGCAACAACAAAGGCGTCGATCCCACCGACATCGACGAGATGCGCACCCAGATCCAAATGCTGGAACAAAAAGTGAAGAATCTTGAAGAAGCACCCAAGCAGACGGGCGGTTGGATGCTGTGGGTGTCGACCGAGTGGGTAGACAAGCGCCGGCACAATAACTTTGGCTGGCCCAAGCGCTTGAGTGCATTTGATTCGCGCGAGGAGTGCCAAGCGAATGCCAAAAAATACATCTTGCCGCAGGGAAAAATCATCAACGAAGACCCCTACACCATCAGCGACGACCAGGTGTCTTTCGTCTACAACTGCATGCCCTCAACTGTGGACATGCGCCCCCGGGTTCAGTGAGCCTTCGCGCGTCTCAGGCTCAGGGTTGATGGCCGCCTGTCACAACTCTTTGCCCCACTTGCGGTCCAGCGAGAAGGGCCCGCCACCGTGCATCAAGATGGCCAGCATGATCAAGCCCCACATCATGGGGTATTCGTAGCCCGGTCCGGTCCAGCCAAACTTGGGAGCATATTGGTAGGCGATCACCGCCATTTCCACGGCCAAAGCAGCTGCAAAAAACCGGGTGAACAAACCCGCTGCGATGCACACGCCGCCCAAGGTCTCCAAAGCGATCAGCACGACGGCCAAGGGCTCGGCGGGTTCGATGCCGCGGCGTTGCAAAGCCATGGCGGCGGTGGCGCTCACCCCGTCGAGCAGCTTGGGGATGCCATGCGGCAGCAGCATCAGTCCTGCGGTGAGCCGGATCAACAGCCAAGACAGTGGTTTGGCTTTGTCGTACAGGGGTTGCAAGCGGGGAACAAACAATTCGGTGGGTTGTGGGTGATCGTTTGACATGGTGTGCTGGATTGTTTGAAGGGGATGTTTGGGTTTACTCGCCTTTGATGGCCGCTTGGGTGATCACTTTTTGCCATTTGGCGCTTTCGCGCCCCAGAAACTGCGTGAACTCAGCGGGCGAATGGGCCGCAGGGATTTCAAAACCCAGCGCAGTGATGCGGTCCACATAGTCTTTGTTGGTTTGCAGCTTTTGCAGCTCCTGGTTGAGGCGTTGCACGATGTCCTCGGGGGTTTTGGACGGGGCAAACAAGCCGTACCACGGCACCACGTCAAAACCGGGTACACCGGCTTCGGACAGGGTGGGCACATCGGGCACCAAGGTGGAGCGCTTGGGCGTGGTGATGGCCAGCATTTTGAGTTTGCCGGCACGGGCCATGTTGGCGATCACGGGTTGTCCAAACATGAAAGACACCTCGCCCGACATCACTGCCGCATCGGCTTGCGGAACGCCCTTATAGGGCACGTGAACGACATCGATGCCAATGCTGCTTTTCAATAACTCGGCGGCCAAGTGGGGTGGGGTGCCAATGCCAGCGGTAGAGTAATTGAGCTGCCCCGGTTTTTGTTTGGCCTGTTGGATCAAATCCGACAGCGACTGGATGCCGGTGTTGGGGCCGGTGACCAACAGCATGGGAGCGGTGGCAGCGTTGGCGATGGGCGCAAAGTCTTGGTAGCCGTTGTAGGGCAATTTTTTGTTCAGGTGTGGTGTGATGACCATGGCACCCGAGGCCGAAAAAAGCAAGGTGTAGCCGTCGGCGGCGGTGCGTGCCACCGATTCGGTGCCCACCACGCCACCCGCGCCCAATCGGTTTTCGACGATGAAGGACTGGCCCATGGTCTCGGTGAGTTTTTGGGCCATGATGCGGGCGATCAAATCGGTGGGGCCGCCTGCGCCATTGGGCACCACGATGCGCACCAATTTCTGTGGGTAGGCTGGCCCCTGCGCCATGCAGGGCGTTGCACCAACCAAGGCACAGGCAAGCAATAAAGTTTGAATCCAAGTTTTCATGGGGGCCATCCGCAACAACAATCGCTTCAAGATACCACTTTGACTTGGCTGGGCCCATCAGGGTTTGCCTTGGGGGGTCAGGCGCGCGCAAGGCTTGCGCTGGCGCTGGTGCCAACTTATTTGGACATGGCGCGCATGGCCTCTTCCAGGCCTTTGATGGTGAGCGGGTACATGCGGTTGGACATCAACTGCTGAATCACGCTGATGCTTTGCCGGTATTGCCACACCCCCAGCGGCTCGGGGTTGATCCACGCAAATTTGGGAAAGGCGTGGGTCAGGCGTTGCAACCATTCGGCCCCGGCCTCCTCGTTGTTGTACTCAACGCTGCCACCGGGTTGCAAAATTTCATACGGGCTCATGGTGGCGTCGCCAATGAAGATGAGCTTGTAGTCCTTGTTGTACTTGCGGATGATGTCCCAGGTGTCAAACTTTTCGGCAAAGCGGCGGCGGTTGTTCTTCCACATGAAGTCGTACACACAGTTGTGGAAGTAATAAAACTCCAT
>CANJUS010000299.1:0-3208 GCA_947477505.1 Comamonadaceae bacterium
CGCTCGGTGATCACTTCCCAACCCGCCAACACCACCACCGGGGTAATAAATGCGGTGAGCAGCACAAGCCACAAGGAGATGCCGTCCACCCCCAAGTGGTAGTGCACTTGAAAGCGCTCTATCCACAGCGCCTTTTCTACCCATTGCAGGTCGGCCGTTCCAAGTTGAAAGCCACTGTACAGCGGCAGGGTGATCAAGAAGCTTGCCAGTGCGCCCAACAATGCCAGCCAGCGCACAGATTTGGCATGCTCATCACGGCCCAGGGCCAGCAACAAGCACCCAATAAATATTGGCATCCAAATGGACAGGCTCAGCAAACCCATGTGATTTCTCTTTTCTTCATCTTTGGGCACAGGCTCATGGTTGCAACCAAACAAACCATGTCATCAACAAGAACACACCCATGATCATGGCCAAGGCATAGTGGTAGAGGTAGCCGGTTTGGCCTTTGCGCACCAGACCAGACAACCGACTCACCCAGCGCCAAGCACCATTGACCAAGGCGCCGTCGATCAAGACCTGATCGCCCCAACGCCACAAACCAGCGCCAATACCGCGGGCACCGCGGGCCAGCACATGCTCATTGAAGGCATCCAAGTAATACTTGTGTTCAAGCAAGGTGTGCAAGGGTTGCACCATTTTTTGAATGGCCGCAGGCCAACCGGTTTTGACCATGTACAACACATAAGCCAAGACCACACCCGACAAAGCCAGCCAAAACGGGGCCGTGCCCAAAGCATGGCTGGCCATCGCCAAGGGACCATGAAAAGCCTGCGCCAATTCGTGCATGGCATGGTGCTGGTCCGTGTTGACCATGATGGCATCGGCCAAAAATGGGCCAAACAACAGGGGCTCAATGGTGAAGTATCCAATCAGCACCGAGGGAATGGCCAACAAAACCAAGGGCAGCGTGACCACCCAGGGGGACTCATGGGGTGCGTGGTCTGCATGCCCGTGTGCGTGGTCATCGTGCTCATGTGCATCTGGATTTTGCGCGTAGCGCTCGGGGCCATGGAAGACCAAAAAGTACATGCGGAAGGAATAAAACGCAGTGACAAACACACCTGCAAGAACTGCAAAATGCGCAAAGCCAGCGCCCGGCAAATGGCTTTCGGCCACAGCTTCAATGATGCTGTCTTTAGAGTAGAAACCAGAAAACAATGGGGTTCCGATCAGGGCCAAGGAACCCAACAGAGAGGTGAGCCAGGTGATCGGCATGTATTTGCGCACCCCACCCATCCAGCGGATGTCTTGGTTGTGGTGCAAACCCATGATCACCGAGCCTGCGGCCAAAAACAACAAGGCCTTGAAGAAGGCGTGGGTCATCAAATGAAACACTGCAACGGAGTAAGCCGAGGCACCCAGCGCCACCGTCATATACCCCAATTGAGACAAAGTGGAATACGCCACCACACGCTTGATGTCGTTTTGGATGATGCCCAAAAAGCCCATGAACAATGCGGTGATGGCCCCAATGACCAGCACCACACTCAAAGCCGTTTCTGACAACTCAAAAAAAGGTGACATGCGTGCCACCATGAAGATGCCTGCAGTGACCATGGTCGCCGCGTGAATCAAGGCGGAAATGGGTGTCGGGCCTTCCATGGAGTCGGGCAGCCACACATGCAAGGGAAACTGAGCAGATTTGCCCATGGCACCGATGAACAACCCGATGCAAATCACGGTCACCAACAAACACGAAGTGCCAGGAAAGGTCAGCGTGGCCAATTCAGGGGCCTTGGCAAACGCCTCGGCATAGTTCAGGGTGCCTGTGTAGGCCGCCAGCAAGCCAATGCCCATGATGAAGCCAAAGTCACCCACCCGGTTGACCAAAAAAGCTTTCATGTTGGCAAATACAGCCGATGGCTTGTTGAACCAAAAGCCAATCAACAAGTAGGACACCAAGCCCACGGCCTCCCAGCCGAAAAACAATTGCAACATGTTGTTGCTCATGACCAGCATCAACATGGAAAAAGTAAACAGAGAAATGTAGGCAAAGAAGCGGTTATAGCCCTCGTCCTCGTGCATGTAGCCAATGGTGTAGATGTGCACCATCAATGACACGAAGGTCACCACACACATCATCATGGCAGTCAGGCCATCGATCAAAAACCCAACCTCCATCTTGAAGCCGTCGACCACCATCCATGTGTAAATGGTTTCGTTGAAACGAGCACCCTCAACAGCCACGCTGTATAAAGTCATGGCGGAGATGAGCAAAGAGATGACCACGCCCAAGATCGTCACGCTGTGGCTCATGCCGCGGCCCATTCGATGCCCCCCCAGGGCCGTGCCCAAGATACCGGCCAGGGCCGATCCCAGCAGCGGTGCCAGTGGGACCATCAAGAGTTGGGTGGCGTTCAAAGTTGAGTTCATTTTTCTGCGTGGGGTGCTGGTTCAGCCCTTGAGGCTGTCAAGCTCTTCCACATGGATACTGGTTTTATTTCGGAACAGCAACACCAAAATGGCCAAGCCAATGGCTGATTCTGCGGCCGCCACCGTGAGGATGAAAAAGACAAACACTTGGCCTTGCAGGTCACCCAAGAAGTAAGAAAAGGCCACAAAGTTGAGGTTGACCGCCAACAGCATCAGTTCGATGGCCATCAGCAAAACAATGAGGTTTTTTCGGTTCAAAAAGATACCCGTGACCGACAAGGCAAACAAAACCGCACCCACGGTCAACATGTGGCCCAAGGTCAAGTTCATGCTTGCTCCTGCGTTTTGGCTGGGCTGGGGCGCACCGGCTCCATCTTGACCATCTCCAAGCGATCAGCTGCTTTGACGCGCACTTGCTCGCTTGGATTTTGGTACTTGCTGTCTTTGCGTGTCCGCAAGGTCAGGGCAATGGCCGCAATGATGGCCACCAGCAAAATGACCGCGGCCACCTCCAAGGGATACAGGTACTGGGTGTAAATCAAGATGCCCAGCTCTTTGGTGTTGGACGCTTGGGCCAATGGGTCTGCAGCAGAGTTGGCAAACGCCGCCACGGGCTGGGTCGCTCGAAACCCGCCCATCAGAACTGCAGCCAACTCAAGGGCGATCAAGGCACCCATGGTGGCTGCGACGGGAAAGTGACGCCAAAAACCACGGCGCAGACTCTCCACGTTGACATCGAGCATCATGACCACGAATAAAAACAAGACCATCACCGCACCAACATAAACCAGCACCAATGTGATGGACAAAAACTCGGCTTTGAGCAACATCC
>CANJUS010000300.1:0-3204 GCA_947477505.1 Comamonadaceae bacterium
GCAGGTCACTAGCTTACTGGAGCGCGGGCTCATGGGGTGCGCCGGTCCCAGGCCTTTGTGCCATGCGGAATATGGATGCAAATGATGTATTTCTTATTTAAAATTAAAACCATATAATTAATTATTTCCAATTAAATATGCCGAAATTAGCATGAAGATCAACCAGGTGAGTTTGTGGGCCTTGGCGCTGAGTGGGGTTGTTGGGCTGAGCGCTTGCAGCCCTGCGGGCAGTGCCCCTGTGCCCAACACCTTGGCCCAAGCCTGTGACCAAGCCGGTGGCGTGGTGGCTTTGTGGCGCGGTGACGATGGCATGGCGCGCCAAATGTGCAAGTCCCCCGGCGGGCATGTGTGCGACGACTGGGCCATTCGCCGCGGCCAGTGTGGCCGCTGACCAGACGCTCCCACCCCGTTGGTGAATCAGATGTTGGCCCCTGTCTACAAAACCTCAGCGCAGGCCTTCAAAATTTTGGCGTGCCTCATCGGCCAAGATGAATATCAAATCGATGCATTTGGCGCCGACATATTCATCGTGGTCGCGCTCCATGAGCCAATGGCGCACTACCGCATGGTGGGTTCACGCCCAGGCTCCATCACCTTGTCTGGCCCTGGCCTTGGTCACGTGTACCGCACGGGTTCGGGCGCGGGGCATGCCCGGCGCGCCGGGGACGGCATGGGGCACGCCCAGCGCAGCGGCGACGGTCGCGGCGACGCCTACCGCGATGGCAAAGGTGCCGGGGCCGCCATTCGCAGCGGCCAGGGCGCGGGCGACGCCATCAACCACAGCTTGGCCACGGGCAGTGCGTGGCGCGAAGGTGCGGGGGATGGGGACGCCATGCGCGGGGGCGAGGGCAGTGGCCATGCGTATCGGCTCGACACGGGCGTGGGTCGGGCGCTGCGCACAGGTCAGGGGGATGGTCACGCCTTGCACTTCGGTTTGCACCCTGGGTTGACGGCCCGCTTCGGTGGCGGTGTGGGCATGTGTTGGAGCAAAGCGGGCGTGTATGCACGCCAACAGGTCTTGTATTCGCCGCAGATGTGACACTGCCACGCCCCTTTGGAGGGGCCATCAAAGCCGTCGGTGCGACGGCTGGGCCTGGCAAGCATCATGCTGGATCGTGGCTTGCGTTTAGGATGTGGGCTGGATCGATTCAACCTTACTGCCCCACGGCCTGGCCGCGACGGGCCCGGCCATATGTGGAAACCCCCCCAGCGCATCAAGTTCTATTCCAGCATTGGCCATGTGCCTACCCCAGAGGAGGTCAAAGCCTCGCGTTTGTTCAGCCCTGTTCAAGTCGGCTCTTTGGGGTTGGTGCAACGCACCTGGGTGCCCGCCATGGTGCCGTGGCGTTCCAACGATGAAGGCTGGGTCACCGAGGACGTGTTGCAGTGGTACGGCCGCTTTGCCCGTGGCCAACCGGGGGCCATCGTCATTGAAGCGACCGGTATCCGCGATGTGCCCAGCGGGCCTTTGTTGCGCATTGGGCACGATCGCTACGTGGAAGGTTTGCAGCGTTTGGTGCAAACCATTCACCGCGAGAGCCAAGGCCAAACCCGTGCCTTGATTCAAATCATCGACTTTCTCAACATACGCCGCCGCCCTGAGCCGGCCAAATTTTTCGAACGTTTTTTGCGAATTACCCCCCGCTTGCGCCAGGTTTTGGGGGCCCAAGACTGGAGCGAGGAGGACGTGCGTGCACACCTGAGCCAAATGGACCCCGCGCAATGGCCCGATGTGCTCGATGCGCGGGAATGGGAGGCCTTGCAACAGGGCGCGCGTGAGCGGGTCACCGACACCGAGTTGCCCCATATCCGGGACTTGCCTCAGGTGTTGCCCAATTTGTTTGCCGCCGCCGCCACACGTGCCCAAGTGGCGGGCTTTGATGGCGTGGAATTGCACTACGCCCATGCCTACACCATGGCCTCTTTTTTGTCGGCCATCAATGACCGCACCGACGGTTATGGCGGTGACCGGGCCCAGCGCATCCGTTTGCCGCTGGAGGTGTACGCTGCGGTGCGCAAAGCGGTGGGCAGGTCTTATGTGGTCGGTTGCCGCTACCTGGCCGATGAGTGCATTGAGGGCGGGCACACCGTGGACGACGCGGTTTGGTACGGCGAGCAGTTTGCGCGCGCGGGCATGGACTTCATATCCACCTCGCGCGGGGGCAAGTTCGACGACGCCAAGCAACCCGGCGTGGGCTCGAGCGCCTACCCCTACACCGGGCGCAGCGGCTACGAGTGCATGCCGCAGTACCTGTCCGATGAGCAAGGTCCGTTTGGCCGCAACACCTTGGCCACCGCGCGCATCCGCAGCGCCATCCGTGCCGCAGGCTTGCACACCCCCGTGGTGTGCACGGGCGGTGTGCACAACTTTGACATGGCCGAGGCCATGCTCGCACGCGGTGACTGCGACATCGTGGGCACGGCACGTCAAAGCCTGGCCGACCCCGATTGGGCCTTGAAAACATCGCTCGGTTTGGGTGACCAAGTGCGGCTGTGCGAATACACCAACTACTGCGAAGGCCTGGACCAAAAGCACAAGCAGGTCACCTGCCAGTTGTGGGACCGCCAGGACTTGGATGAGCCAGGCGTGCGCAAATCCATCGACGGCAAGCGCCGACTGGTGGCACCCCCTTGGCAACCCCCCACTTGATGCCCTGTGCATTGAACGCCGCGTGGCCTGATGGCGCGTGGCAACAGATTGATTTTTCGGATGGCCATGGACACCTCCCCTGATTGCGAACTCCACCCCAGCGGCTACAGCGACGGCTTTGCGCGCGCGCATTTGCCGCCCTTTGGCCAGTGGCCCGAGTTGGTGTTTGACGCCACCACCGCGGCGTACCCGGCCCGGCTCAACGCCGCTGGTGAACTGCTTGATCGCTTGGTGGCCCAAGGTGCGGGCCACCGACCCGCCTTGATCGGGCGGGAATCGACACTCACCTACCAGCAGTTGTTGGCACGCGCCAACCAATTGGCGCGGGTGATCCGAGAAGATTGGCGTTTGCCCACCGGCAGCCGCGTTTTGTTGCGCGGCGAAAACCACCCCGAGCTGGCGTTGGCTTGGCTGGCGGTGCTCAAAGCCGGATGCATTGCGGTCACCACCATGCCTTTGTTGCGCGAGCGCGAGCTGTCTGCCATCGTGCGCAAAGCCCAAGTCAGCGCTGCACTGTGCCAACACGCCTTGGCCGACGAGTTGGTTTTGACCCA
>CANJUS010000301.1:0-3202 GCA_947477505.1 Comamonadaceae bacterium
CATCCGAGGGTTTGACTTCATGACCCCCGAGACCGACAACAGCACCCATTACTTTTGGTTTTTGATCCGCAACTTTGGGCTCGACGACCGATACATCGAGCGCCAAGTGGTCGACCAAGCCACCTTGGCGTTCAAAGAAGACTTGGTGGTGGCCGACGCCATTCAAGAGCGCGTCGATGGTGGCATCTTGCCCAAGCCCACCCACTTGCGCATGGACGCGGGGCGTGCGCAAGCACACATGCTGCTCGATCGCATGCTCGCGGCCGAGCAAGCAGCACACAGCGGTACGCCATGAAAAAGGTCATTTGTGTGGTGGGCTCCCACGGCGGCATTGGTGCGGCGTTGTGCGAACGGCTGCAAGCGCATTACCAAGTCATTGGCATGGACGTGGATGGGCCCATCCCCATCGACCTGGCCGACCCCACCAGCATCGAGCGTGCTTTTGCCAGTGCGCGTGCACAAGCGCCACAGATTGATGCACTGGCCGTGACTTCGGGCATTTTGGATCTGGACAAGTTGGCCACCCTGAGCTTGGCGCAATGGAACCGGGTGTTGGCCATCAATTTGACCGGCCCTTTTTTGTGCTGCCAAGCGGCCCAAAGCTGGTTGCGCGATGGGGGGCGCATGGTCTTGACCGGCTCTTTGGCCGGGCGCACCGGTGGCGTGCTCACCGGCACGGCCTACGCCGTGTCCAAGGGCGGCATTGAAAGCCTCACCAAGTCGATGGCACAAGAGCTTGCGCCACGGCGCATCACGGTCAACTGCGTGGCCCCCGGCGGGGTGGACACGCCCATGGTGCGGCGCAACCCAGCCGAGTCGGTCAAGCTCTTGGAGGGGGCCACCCCCCTCAAACGCTTGGGCTCGCCCCATGAAATTGCCGCGGCCATGGCGTTTTTGCTCAGCGATGACGCCGCTTACATCACCGGTGAGGTGCTGGCCGTCAATGGCGGCATCCGCATGGACTGAACTCTATCAAGGCCCACATGACTTCTCACACCAAACCCACCACCATGACCCGGCGTCTGCGTGAACTGCTCGCCCGCCCGCAAGCCCTGATGGCCCCCGGTGCGGCCGATGCCTTGACCGCGCGGCTGGTGGCCCGGCAAGGCTTTGAAGCCATTTACATGAGTGGCGCAGGCACCACCGCCGTGCGCTTGGGCATGCCCGACATTGGCCTGCTCACCATGGGCGAGATGGCCGACAACGCCCAGCGCATCGCCGAGGCATCTGGCCTGCCCTTGGTCGCCGATGCCGACACCGGCTACGGCGGCGTGATGAATGTGCGCCGCACGGTGCGCGCCTATGAGCGCGCAGGCGTGGCCGGCATCCACATCGAAGACCAACAGTGGCCCAAACGATGCGGGCACTTGGCTGGCAAGTCGGTCATCCCAGTGGGCGACATGGTCAGCAAGGTCAAGGCCGCCACCGACGCGCGCCACGACCATGATTTTGTGATCATTGCCCGCACCGACGCGTTGGCGGTGGAAGGCTTTGACGCGGCCATGGCGCGTTGCCACGCTTATGCCCAAGCGGGCGCAGACATGATTTTCATGGAAGCGCCCTCACAGCGTGAACACCTCGAAGCCGTGCCCCAGCAAATCAAGGTGCCCACGCTGTACAACATGGCCTCGAGTGGCAAGACGCCTTTTTTGGGCATCGACGAAATTGGCCGCATGGGCTACAAGCTGGTGATCTACCCCAATTACGCTTTGCTGTCGGCCATCACCGCGATTGAGAAAACCCTCGCCACCTTGCGCCAGACAGGGACCGTGGCCGACATCGCACCGCACATCACCAATTTCCAGCAGTTCTTTGACCTGCTGGGCATGCGCGAGGTGCAAGAGCTGGAAGCCCGCTTTGGGGTGGACGACACCCACCGGGTGGGCTACTGAGGCACCCCCACCCAAACCCTTCACCGTCACCGATAGGAATCCCCATGTCACAACACAGTTACACCAAAGGCCTGCACGATTTGGGCCGTGGCCACTTTGCTTATTTGGTCCCCGATGGCAGCTGGGGCTGGTCCAACGCAGGCTTGATCGAAGACTCGGGTCAAACCATGTTGGTCGACACCTTGTTCGACCTGAAGATGACCGCCGACATGCTCAAGGCCATGCGCTCCGCTGTGCCTGCAAGTTCGCAAATTGGGGCTTTGATCAACACCCACGCCAACGGCGACCACACCTTTGGCAACCAACTGGTGGAGGGCGCGCGCATCATTGCCTCGCAAGCCTGCGCCGAAGACATGAAGCTGCGCCCGCCCGAAGAGCTGGCACGCTGGGGCCGCGAATGGCCCACCATGGGCATTGCCGGCAAATTTTGGCAAGAGGTGATTGGCTCGCGCTTTGATTTCGAGGGCATCCACTTGACGCTGCCGACCGAAACCTTCACCGGGCAAATGAACCTGCGCGTGGGCAACAAGGAAGTGCAACTGATCGAGGTCGGCCCGGCCCACACCCGCGGCGATGTGTTGGTCTATGTGCCCGAAGACCGCATCCTGTACACCGGCGACATGCTGTTCAATGGGGGCCACCCCGCGATTTGGGCCGGCCCTGTGAGCAACTGGATCAAGGCCTGTGATTTGATGCTGTCATGGGATTTGGAAGCCGTGGTCCCTGGCCACGGCCCGATGACCGACAAGGCGGGCATCCGCGAATTTCGCGACTACCTGATCTACATTTTTGAGCAAAGCCGCATTTGCCACAACAACGGCATGACTTTTGAGCAAGCCGCCGACCACATGTCACTGGACCGCTGGGCCCATTTGGCCGAAGACGAGCGCATGTACGTCAATGTGTTTGCCTGCTACCGCGAGCTCGGTGGCATGGATGGACCCAAACCCAACTTTGAGCAGATGTACCAGCTGATGGCCAAAAAGCACTTCTCCAAACAAGCTGGGCACGGGCACCACGATCATGGCCCTGGCCATGACCACCACCATTGATCGCGCCCGTTAGCCGACGGTGTAGTCGTCGCGGTTGAAGACCCGCGTCATTTCCCAGTAGTCCACCATGCGCCAAGGTGAGGTGGCAAACACGCGACCGTGCTTGTTTTTGTACCAACTGCCCACGCCCTTGTGCGACCACACCATTTTGCTGTGGATGTCGTCTACCCGGCGGTTGAACTGGTCGTGCACTTCGGTCTTGCAGTCCAAGCTGGTGTAGCCGCCTTCGAGCATGTCGCGCAACGCCAGCAACAGGTA
>CANJUS010000302.1:0-3188 GCA_947477505.1 Comamonadaceae bacterium
CTGCGCAACTGCAACAAGCTGAGGTGGCACTGGAGCGCGCCCGCATTGCGGCACAAACCGACATCAACGATGCAGCGCAGGTCTTGCGCAACACCCAAGAGCGCTTGCAACTGTTTGACAGCCAGATCTTGCCGCGCGCCCAAAAAATTGCCGCCCAAGCTGATTACGCTTACCAAAAAGGCGGCTTGTCGTTGACCGACCTGATTGAAGCGCGTCGAACCTTGCGCAGCACCCAGCTCGATGCATTGAGCGTGCGCGCTGAGCATGCCAAAGCCCAAACCCAATGGGACATCCGAACGCAATATGGGGCGCAAATGCGCAACCCACAAACCGCCAACACACCATGACCATGAAACTCCGCCATCTGTCACCCGTTTGTTGGTTGGGCTTGGCCTTGATCAGCGCCTGCGACCGCCCTGCGACACTGGCCCCAGGTGCACCACAACCCATTTTTGAGGCGAGTCAAATCAAATACCCGCCAGGTCACCCGCAACTGCCTTTGCTGTCAACCGAAGCCGCACAAGTTGCCCAAAACCTAGAGTTTGAGTTACCCGCAAGGTTGGTGTGGAACGAAGACCGCACCCAACGCATCACCTCGGCATTTGCCGCGCGGGTGACTCAAATTCACGCCGATGTTGGCAAATCGGTCAGTGCTGGCAACGCCTTGGCCACCTTGAGTTCGCCCGAGTTTGGTGCTGCCCAAGCCGATGCAGCACGCGCACATGCCGATGCGGCGGTGGCGCAAAAAAACTTGGCTCGCCAACAAGACCTGTTCTCTGCCGGCATCGTGGCGCGCAAAGAGCTTGAGCAGGCCCAAGCCGATGCACAGCGCACCCAAGCCGAAGTCGACCGCTCGCAAGCACGGGTGGCCATGTACGGCGGCACGCAACGGGTCGACCAATTGATTGCCCTGAGCACGCAGATGTCGGGTGTGGTGGTCGAGCGCAACCTCAACCCCGGCCAAGAGGTCCGCCCTGATGCCGCCTCACCTGGTGGCGCCAGCTTGTTTGTGGTGACCGATCCGCGCGAGTTGTGGCTGCTCATAGATGCCAAAGCCGAGGACTTGCCCCACTTGTCCATGGGCGTGGCATTGCCACTGCGTGTGCCTGGCATCCCAGATGGTCAATTCATCGCCACCATTGTGGGCAGCAGTGATGCCATTGACCCAGTGGCACGGGTGATCAAGGTCAAGGCCAAGGTTCCCAACCCACAGCGACTGCTCAAGGCCGAGATGATCGGCACGGTGCAAGTTCAACGCAAGCTCGGCGGCGGGGTGGTGGTGCCGTCGTCTGCGGTGTTTTTACGCGGCACGCAGCATGTGGTTTATGTGCAAAACCAGCCTGGCGTTTACCAAGCACGCGAAGTGCTGTTGGGGCACGCTGACACCAAGTCATCGCACGTCACCCAAGGTCTGGCTTCAGGCGAGTTGGTGGTCAAACAAAATGTGTTGTTGCTCGAGCGCGAGTTCAATATGGCGCAGACGGCCGCCCGCACCCAGTTGGTGCCTGAGACCAGCAAACCCAAGCCATGAAGAAAATCATTCTGTATGCGCTGACCCAACCATTGCTGATTGGCTTGGCCACGGTGGTGTTTTTGTTTGCGGGCGTGATGGCCTTCAAGAATTTATCGGTCGAAGCCTTTCCCGACGTCACCGACACCCAAGTGACGGTGATCGCGCTCTACCCGGGGCGCGCTGCCGAGGAGGTTGAAAAGCAAGTGACCCTGCCACTAGAGGTGGCCTTGTCGGGCCTGCCCAGTTCGATCCGGCTTTTCTCACATACCCAATTTGGCTTGTCATTCACGGTGATCACCTATGACGAGAGCATCAACGTCAACTTGGCGCGTCAACAGGTCAACGAAAGATTGCGCGGCGTGGATTTGCCTGCTGGGGTTGAGGCCAACATCGCGCCCAACGCCACGCCAGTGGGCGAGATCATGCGCTATCGCTTGCGTGGTGACGGCCTGTCCACCACCGAGTTGCGCAGCTTGCAAGACTGGGTGGTGGAGCGCGCATTGCGCCAGGTGCCAGGGGTGGCCGATGTGGTGGCCATGGGGGGCTTTATCAAGCAATACGAGGTACAGCCCGACCTGAACAAGTTGAAAGCCTACAAACTCAGTTATCAGCAGTTGTTAGACGCATTGGCCCGCGGCAACGCCAATGCCGGTGGCAGCTACGTGGCCCAAGGTGCGCAACAGTTTGCCATTCGTGGCATTGGTTTGCTGCGTGAGTCCGATGACATTGGCCGCATTGTGGTGGGCAGCCGTGGCAGCACCCCCATCTTGATCCGCGATGTGGCCACGGTGGTGGTCGGCGCAGTTCCGCGCTTGGGCACGGTGGGCCAAGATGGTGACGATGATGTGATCACCGGTATCGTCATCATGCGCAAAGGCGAAAACCCCAGCGTGGTGCTCAAGCAGGTGAAAGAAAAAATAGCCGAACTCAACACCAAAACGCTGCCCCCAGGTGTTCAGGTGGTTCCCTTTTACGACCGCACTTGGCTGATGGAGAAAACACTCTTCACGGTGTTTAAAAATTTGGTCGAAGGCGCTTTGCTGGTGGCCTTGGTGTTGTACTTGTTTTTGTCCAATGTGCGCGCCAGTTTGGCCGTCGTGGTGATCATTCCGCTGTCGCTGTTGGCCACCTTCATGGGATTAAAAATCATGGGTGTGCCAGCCAACCTGTTGAGCTTGGGGGCCATGGACTTTGGCATCATCGTGGATGGCGCGGTCATCGTGATTGAAAACATCATGCACCGCTTGTCTGAGCGTGGCGAAGGCATGAGCGAGAAAGAGCGCCGACACGTGATTGCCACCGCCACCAATGAAGTGGGCCGCCCGACGCTGTTTTCCATGCTCATCATCATTGCCGCACACATTCCTATTTTTGCGCTGCAACGCCATGAAGGTCGCATTTTTCAACCCATGGCCTTGTCGGTCACCTCGGCCTTGATCGGTTCGCTGATTTTCTCGCTCACCTTGGTGCCATTGATCGCTTTTTGGGTGTTGCGCAAAGGCTTGCCGCACCAAGACAACCGCATCGTGGCTTTTTGCAAGCGAACGTATCAACCCATACTGCTTTGGGCCTTGGACCACGCCAAAGCGGTGATTGGCATGGCGCTGGGTGCATTCATGCTGGCCATGGTGGCCGCCTATCACCTGGGCTCGGAGTTTTTGCCGGAACTCAATGA
>CANJUS010000303.1:0-3180 GCA_947477505.1 Comamonadaceae bacterium
ACGGCGCCCACTGGGCGCCGTTTTTTTTTGATGCGGCACGACCGCCCCAGTTTTAGATGAGGGCGCTTTGCTTCCATAGTTTGAGGGCTGCGTCCGGGTCAGCACGTTGCTCGGCCAATGTGGCCAATGCCGACAGCGCCTTGCGCCTGAGCACAACCGAGTCCAATTGAAGGGCTATCGGTGAGAGCATCTGTTGGGCCTTGCCCCACAAAGCATGTTGCATGCACACCATGCCCGCCAGGTATTGCAACTCACGGTGGCGCGGCATGGACAAGCGTGCTTGTTCAACCCAGGTCAACCACTGGGTGTTGGGGGCTTGGCGCTGCAAGGCTTGCTCGATGACCTCTACCACCGCAGCACTCAAGGCCACCGACCAAGGCTCCAAACTTTGCACCCAGTCGCGCCACACCGGTTGTATCCACAGCAGTGCCAAGCTGGGCTCGCCTTGCACCGCCAGCAGGCGCTGAGCGGCGTGCACCGCCACCTCGGGCATGGTTTGCTCGTTGCTGTCCAAACCTTGCCACACCTTGACCAATTGACCTTGGTCATGGCAATCGCTCAACACCGACTGCAACAAGCCGCGCACCAAACTGCGCGCTGGCTCCGCGGCAAAAGCCCCGTGCTTGGCCAACAAGCGCGCTGTCTCCAAAGCCGAGCGGTGGTCTTGAGACAACCGCGCCGCCTTGAGCTTTAAGCGCAAGGCGACGGTACGCCGCACACTGCCCAAAGGCAACTTGGCCAACCACAGCATGGCTGTTGTGGGCGCGCGGTCCACCAAGGCCCAGCGGGCTGCATTCAAATGCACCGCGTCTTGCGCCACCAAGTGGTTGGTGCCGCCTTGGGGCATGTCGGCCGCAGCCTCCAAAGCCAACTTCAAATGCTGCTCGCGCAGCGCACGGTCTTGCAAGGCATGGGCACATTCGGACACCAACAAATGGGCCAGGTGGCGCACCTCAACAGCGTGCGCGGGGCCAGGCTCAAGTGGGTTTTGCAAGCGGTTCAAAATCCGTTCATGCTCAATCGCGGCCAGGGCCAAGCTGCGGGCACGCAGGTAGCGCCCGGCCATCAATTGGTTTTGGGCCGACAGCAAGGCCCCGTGCATGGCCCGCTCTTGTTGGCGCATGCGCCAGCGCCGGGCCTCGCGGGGCAACTCAAACAAACCGCCTATGGCCCGCCAAGCCAGGTGCATCACCACCAACAACAACGCCAACACCAATAAGAACAGGTTGAGGGACACGTCCATGCGGTAGGGTGTCCAAAAAAAGGTCACACTGGCCTGGTTGCCGCCCACCAACAAGGCCGCACCCACGGCCAGCGCCAACAGTGCCACCAACCCAAGCGCGGCCTTCATCTCAGCGCCCTGCCGAAGCCGTGGCCAAAGCGGCCAAGCTCTCATCCAAGCGCGGCAACTCGACCTGTTTGAGTTGGGTCTCAACCTCTTGGAGCAGGGCCAAAGCAGCCTGCGACTTGCGGGTATTGGCTTCAAAGTAGCGCGTCAAGTCGCGCCGCACAGCCAACACATCGTTGCGCGAGGCATCAAACTGGCGGGCCAGCAAACCCAAGCGCGCATTGAGCAAACGCAGTTTGAGGTTTTCACGCACAAAAAAACCTTGATCGGGCGACAACAAGGTGGCCTCAGGCTGGTCAATGCGGCTGATGCGCACCAAATCAGCCACTTGGCCACCCAACTCTTTGAGCCACTGCTCCCACCAACTCGCGCTGATGGCGCGTGCCCAACTGCTGGTGGTCGCGGTTGCGGGTGCGGGCGTGACGTTGGCCAGTCCTACCGCGTTGGCCAAGGGCAATTCGTCGACCTGGCGCACCAACTCGTCCATCTTGATCAGCAAAGCAGGCGTGTCGGTGATGGCCACGGTTTGGACCCGCTCCAGGTCGCGGGTCAAGGCACGCAGCACCGGTGTCAAACGGGGTTGGGCCACGCGGGACAAGCGTTGCTGGGCCGACTTCAAGGCACCCACCAAGGGTTGCACACTGCCGGTCAACTGGGCTTGTTGCAAAGCCAATCGCAAGGCCGATTCGATGTCCACCACCAGGTTTTCATCACGCGAGCGTGACAGGCTTTGCATCAACTCTTCGAGTTGGGTGCGTTGCAGCGCCACCTCGCTCCAGCGGGTCTCATTCAAGGCCAACCGGGCGGCAGTGTCGCGCGACAACTCTTGGGCTTGCTTTGCACTGGCCCGCGCCTCGACCGAGACCGAGCCACTGTCGGCACTTTGGCGCGCCAATGTTTCTTGGATATTGGACAGCTTCCACCACAACAAAACGGACAGCGCCAAGGCAACGGTGCATGCAATGGCCAGGGCCCAAAGCAGGGTTTGAGTCCCTGCGGCAGCGGGGACTTGTGGGGACATGGGGGCAGCCACGGGGTCAGCGAGGGGTACAGCAGGCGCTGGCTCAGGGTTCATACAGGGGATTCTATTGATCTTTGCTTTGATCCTCGCACTGCGATCAAGGGCTTCATGCTTTTTACATCAAAGATATGTTTTCAAGCGCATGCAAAACCGCCGCAAGCTCTCCCTTGCAAACCGACACCCCACCCCACCCGGCGCCACGCAAAGCGGTCGCAATGCGCGGGTGGGTGGCCAAAGCACGGGCGTGCGCCCACTTTTGCAGGGGCATCAAGCCATGCAAATGGGCCAAGGCCTGAGAGCTGCTAAACAACCAAACCGCACCATTGGCCGCGGCCTGCGCCGCACTGTTTTGTTGGTCTTGGCTCCAAACGGGAGCCAACCTCTGGTAGGCCACCAAGTAATCGACCACCACCCCTGAGCCATGCAAACGCTGGGCCAACCAATCACGTCCACGGCCTTGGCCACTGTCGTCCTTGGCCATGTGTTCATCGCTGCCACGCACCAACAGCACAGCCCCTGGGCTGACCCCATTGAGCGGCATGACCTGGTGCGACACCGCGTCCCACAAAGCCTCGGAATCCAACTGCGCGGCATCGGGGGCTGGCATGTCGATTTGCGTGGCATCCACACCCACGCTTAGCAATACTGATCGGGTCCCTGGGCCGGTGGCCCAACAGCGCCCTGGCCACACCTGACCCGGGGGTTGGGCCGCAAAAAACGACCGCACTGCTTGGCCACTGACAAACATGGCGGCATGGTATTGGCTGGCCTGTTGCCAAGCTTGGACCAGTGCCATGGGCCGCGGTGGCGG
>CANJUS010000304.1:0-3165 GCA_947477505.1 Comamonadaceae bacterium
GCAAGTCCAGGCGCAGCGCTTCGCGTTGCTTCAAATCTTTGGGCACGATGATGAGTTGTGAGACATTGGTCTGGGGGAACACCGCGTCCAGGGGAAGGTAAAACCGCGGCACACCTGAACCCACCCACAAGGTCACGCTCTCCACACCGGGGTGGGCCATCAATTGCGTTTCAACCGCCCGGGCCAATGTTTCATTGGCTTGGATGGATGTGCCCTCCGGGAACCACAGGTCCATCATGACCTCAGGTCGGCTCGAGTCGGGGAAAAACTGCTGCTGCACACGCCCCATGCCCACCAAGCCCAAACCCAACAGGGCCAGGGTCACCACGATGGTGGTCCAGCGGTATTTCACACAGGCGTTCACCGTGCGGCGAAACCAAACGTAAAACGGTGAATCAAACAACTCTTCATGGGCGTGGCCCGGCGCAGCAGGGCGAGACTTCAGCAACCAAGTGCCCAAATAGGGCACAAAAAACACCGACACCCACCAACTGAGCAACAAGGCCATGACGGTGACGGCAAAAATCGCAAAGGTGTATTCCCCCACCGTGGACTTGGCCATGCCAATGGGCAAAAAACCCGCCGCGGTGATCAAGGTCCCCGTCAGCATGGGCATGGCGGTCACGTCATATGCATAGGTGGCTGCACGCACTTTGTCAAAGCCTTCTTCCATTTTGCGCACCATCATCTCGACCGCGATGATGGCGTCGTCGACCAGCAAGCCCAGAGCGATGATCAAAGAGCCCAACGATATTTTGTGCAAGCCAATGCCAAAAAAACTCATGCACAAAAACGTCATGGCCAGCACCAAGGGGATGGTGATGCCCACCACCAAGCCGGGTCGAACATCCACGTACCAGCCCCAACGCCCCCCCTTGTGCAAGCCCAAAGACACAAAGCTGACCAACAGCACGATGACCACCGCCTCAATGAGCACCCGCACAAACTCGCCCACGGACGACGTCACCGCCTTGGGTTGGTCTTGCACCGACTGCAAGCTCACGCCCAAAGGCAAAGTGGGCTCGATGTTGACCATGGCCGCCTTCAAGGCTTGGCCCAAAGCGATGATGTCGCCCCCCTTGGCCATGGACACGCCCAAGGCGATGACCGAATGCCCCTGGTGGCGCACCTTGACCACCGCGGGCTCAACATAGCCGCGCCGAATCTGAGCTATGTCGCCCAACTTCACATGCTGCCCGGTGCTGCCACGGATGGGCATGCTTTGCAATTGCGCCACAGCCTCAAACTGACCGGCCACACGGATTTGCACCACATCTGCCGGGGTTTGCATCTGGCCAGCGCTTTCCACGGCGTTTTGCTGGCCCAACTGGGCCACCACAGCGTTCATGTCCAAACCCCATTGGGACATGCGCTTTTGCGACACTTCAATGAATATTTTTTCGTCTTGCACGCCAAACAGCTCAACCTTGGCCACGTCCTTGACGCGCAGCAACTGTTGGCGCACCGAGTCGGCAAACACCTTGGCCTCGGCGTCAGAGTAGCCCTCGGCATGCAGGCCATAAATCACGCCATACACATCGCCAAAATCGTCATTGAAAAATGGCCCTTGAACACCCTGGGGCAAGGTTTGACGCATGTCGCCAATTTTTTTGCGCACCGTGTACCAAACATCGGCCACTTCGCTGGGCTTGGAGTTGTCTTTGATCTGGAAAATGATTTGCGACTCGCCCGGCTTGGAGTAGCTGCGGATCTTGTCCGCATAGGGGGCCTCTTGCAGGCTGCGCTCGATCTTGTCGGTGACTTGTTCGGCCATTTGCTGGGCCGTCGCGCCCGGCCAGTAAGTGCGCACCACCATGGCACGGAAGGTGAACGGCGGGTCTTCGTCTTGGGCCAAGCTGAAATAAGCCGCCACCCCCAGCACCGTCAACACCACCATCAGGTAACGGGTCAAGGCCGCGTGGGTGATCGCCCACAGCGAGAGGTTAAAGCCCTTGGATTCAGAAGTGTTCATGGCGCTTCAGCGTGGTGAAACCGAAGCGGCAGAGGTTGTACCCGCTTGAGCAGGGCCACCGCCAGGCGCGGTTTGGGTGGTCCCCAAAGGCAGCGCGGTCGCGGGGACATAACGGGTTACCTTTTGGCCCGGTGACAGCACATGAACGCCCGCGACCACCACCTCTTGCCCGGGCTGCAAGCCTGCGGCCACCACCACTTGGTTGCCGTCGGCCGTACCCACCTCAATGAGTTGCGAACGCACGGTCATGCTGGCGCTGTCGAGCACCCAGACCGCTGTTTTGCCACCTTCTTGGCGCAATGCACTGGTGGGCAACTGGATGGCTTGCTGGCGCGACCAAGCATCGGTGCGCGGCAGCACCACCTGCACCGTGCTGCCCAATGGCAGCCCATCGCCTTTGGGCAAACTGAGCTTGACCGTGAAAGTGCGGGTCACCCCATCGGCGCTGGCCGCGATGTCGCGCACCTGGGCCGTGTCTTCACGGCCAGCCCCCCAGGGTTTGACCAGCACGCTTTGGCCCACTTTGAGCAAGCCCAATTTGTCCTCAGGCAATGCAATCACCACATCGTTGGCCCCTGCTTGGGCCAAGCGCACCACAGGCGTGCCTGAGGCCAGCACTTGCCCGACCTCGGCTTCAATGGCGGTCACCACACCAGCATGGTCTGCCACCAATCGGGCATACCCCACTTGGTTGCCTTGTGTGCGCAACTGCGCCTGGGCTTGGTCGAGCTGGGCTTGGGCCGCTTTGAGGGTGGATTCGCGCCGCTCCAACTCCGCACCGCTGATGAAGGACTGGTCTTTCAACTCTTTGTAGCGCTGGTAGTCGGCCTGGGCCAGTTCCCACTGCGTTTGGGCCGAGCGCACCTGCGCGCGGGCTGCGTCGGCGGCCAATTCGTAGTCGCGTGGATCCAAGTCAGCCAGCACTTGACCGGCTTTCACGCGCTGGCCCAATTCGACATGGCGCGCCGTCAGTTTGCCCGCCACCCGAAAACCCAATCGGGTCTCGACCCGGGCCCGCACCTCGCCCGCAAACTCAACGCCAGCGCCCACATCGGTCGCTTGAATCAGCATCAGCTTGACCGCGCGCACCGGCTCTTGCCGGACCTCTGCAGGCTTGCAGGCACTGAGGCCAACCAAACCAGCCAGGGACAGCCACATGGCCAAAGATCGTTGAAACATAAAAAGATTCCTGA
>CANJUS010000305.1:0-3157 GCA_947477505.1 Comamonadaceae bacterium
GTCAACACAAGCCAAAGCGGCCCTGGCTGCACTGACAATTTAGGCTGTCGTGTCTCATCTTGGGGCACGGCTCTTCATCCAGTGAGCCCTTCGTGAAACCACCAGTCCCTGTCACCCCTGATTTGCAATTTGTCCTTTGCCCCAGCCACACCAACAGCGCAGGCCAAGCGCGGCGCATGGCTTATTGGCAGTGGGGCGACCCGCAGGCTGCGCAGTTGGTGTTGTGCGTGCATGGGCTGAGTCGGCAGGGGCGCGACTTTGATGTGTTGGCCCAAGCCCTGTGTGAGCGCGCCGGTGGCCCCTTGCGGGTGGTCTGTCCCGACGTGGCAGGGCGTGGCCACAGCGACTGGCTGGGTGACCCGTTGGCCTACCAAGTGCCCACGTATGCCAGCGACATGCTGGCCTTGGTGGCGCAGTTGCACGCGCAGGCGCCCATTGGGCAGTTGCAGTGGGTGGGCACGAGCATGGGTGGGCTGATTGGCATGGTGCTGGCAGGCCAAGCGGCGTTGCAACCAGCCAGCCCCCATTGGGTGCCCATCACCCGCTTGGTGCTCAACGACGTGGGGCCGGTGGTGGCATGGCGCTTCATTGAGCGGTTGCGCACCTATATCGGGCAGACCGGTCGATTTGACAACTTGCAAGACGGGGCCGATCACCTGCGCCGCATCTCACCGGGCTTTGGCCCGCACACCGAGGCGCAATGGCTGGCCCTGAGCACGCCCATGTTCAAACCCTTGCCCTCAGGCGGTTTGACGCTGCATTACGACCCCGACCTGGCGCAGGCCGTGCACGCCCTCACGCCCGATGCCGCGCAGCAAGGCGAGGCCGTGTTGTGGCAGTTGTACGACCAAATTCAGGCCCGCACTTTGTTGCTGCGCGGCGCAGAGTCGGATTTGCTCACCCCCGAGGTGGCGCAAGCCATGCAAGTGCGCGGGCCGCGCGCCGCGCGCGTGGACTTGCCCGGTGTGGGCCATGCCCCCACTTTGGTGGCCCAAGACCAAGTGGCGGCAGTGGTCTCCTTCTTGCTAAGCTAGGCGGCATGCAAGCCCCAGCCAGCACCCACCCCATGCCCATGCCCATGTCGCCAGCGCAGATCATGCCGGTGATGGCGCTGGCCAATGGGGCGGCCGAGGATGGCGAGGGCTTGCTCGAACGCGCCCGCGCTTTGGCAGAGCCCTTGTTGGTGGGCGAGACTTTCGACGGTGCCGAAAACAACTGGTTGCATGCGCAAGCCATGGCGCATATCTTGGCCGGCATAGGGGGCTCGGCCACCTTGCAGGCCGCGTGCTATTTGGTGTACGCCTGCGACCACTTGAGCAAACCCGCCGAGGTGTTGGGCAAAGCCTTCGGTGAGGGTTTGGCCAGCTTGGCCATCGAAACCCACAAATTGCTGCACGTGCAGCGCCAAGCGCGCCGGGGCATGCGCGCTGCGGGGGCCGATACGGGCGGGGCCATGGCCAGCGAAAACGTGCGCAAAATGCTGTTGGCGTTTTCGCGCGATTTGCGCGTGGTGCTGTTGCGCCTGGCCTCGCGGCTGCAAACGCTGCGCCACATGGCGGCCACCAAAAGCACGGTGCCGCCCGACCTGGCCCAAGAAACCTTGCAGGTGTTTGCGCCCTTGGCCAACCGCTTGGGCATCGGCCAGATCAAGTGGGAGCTGGAAGACCTGTCGTTTCGTTTTTTGGAACCCGCCACCTACCGTGAAGTGGCGGCCATGTTGGACGAAAAGCGCGCCGAGCGCGAGAGTTTCATGGCCGATTGGGTGCAGCGTTTGCAAGACCAATTGCGCGCCCAACACATCCCCGCTCAGGTGCAAGGGCGGCCCAAGCACATTTACAGCATTGTCAAAAAAATGCGTGGCAAGTCGCTGCCTTTTGACCAGGTGTTTGACATCCGCGCGGTGCGCGTGGTGGTCGATGGCGTTCCCGATTGCTATGCGGCCCTGAGCTGGGTGCACAGCCATTTCACGCCTTTGGTGGAGGAGTTTGACGACTACATCGCGCGCCCCAAAAGCAACGGCTACCAGTCGCTGCACACGGTGGTGCGCGACGCCCAGGGGCGCGCCATCGAAATCCAAATCCGCACCCAGGCCATGCACGACCATGCCGAGCTGGGCGTGGCCGCGCATTGGGCTTACAAAGAAGCGGGCAGCAAAGGATATGCGGGGGTGGCCGCGTCCAAGGCGGCAAGCGACAAAATTGCGCTGATGCGCCAGCTGTTGGCTTGGGAGCGCGAGATGACCGGCGCGGGCGAAGGCGCAAGCAAAGGCGCAGGCGCAGTTGCAACGGGTGCCCCGGCCATGCAGCATGACCGCATTTATGTGCTCACGCCCGACGCGACCGTGGTCGAACTGCCCGTGGGCGGCACGGGGGTGGACTTTGCCTACACGGTGCACACCAACTTGGGTCACCGTTGTCGGGGCGTGCGCGTGGACGGGCAAATGGTGCCCCTGAGCACGCCGCTGCAAAACGGTCAAACGGTGGAGGTCATCGCTGCCAAAGAGGGTGGGCCTTCACGCGACTGGCTCAACCCCGAGTTGGGCTTTTTGGCCAGTGCCCGGGCCCGGGCCAAGGTGCGCGCTTGGTTCAATGCCTTGGTGGCGCACGAAACCGTGGCGCGCGGGCGCGAGGCGGTGGAAAAGTTGCTCCAGCGCGAAGGCAAAACCGCCACCCGCCATGAAGAGTTGGCCTCCCACATGGGCTTTGCCAGCGCCGAGGCCTTGTTTGAAGCGGTGGGCAAAGATGAGTTTTCTTTGCGCCAAATCGAGACCTGGCTGCGCCCGAGCGAACCTTTGCCAGCGGCCGACGACTGGCTGCGCCACAAGATCAACCGCAAAAGCGCCAGCGCCAACCCGGGCGGGGTGTTGGTGGTGGGCATTGGTGCGTTGATGACCGAGCTGGCGCGCTGCTGTCGCCCCGCACCGCCCGACCCGATTTGCGGCTTTGTCACCCGTGGCAAAGGCGTGAGTGTGCACCGCGCCCACTGTCCCAATTTTGTGCAAATGCTGCTGCGCCAACCCGACCGCGCCATCGAGGTGCAGTGGCAAGGCCTGGGCGAAGGGGCCGCCGTTTACCCGGTGGACGTGCAGGTGCAGGCGCAAGACCGCCAGGGCCTGTTGCGTGACATCTCCGAGGTATTGGCGCGCGAAAAAATCAAC
>CANJUS010000306.1:0-3146 GCA_947477505.1 Comamonadaceae bacterium
GATGCCGGCACCATGCGGCTGCTGGCCACCTACGGCAGCAAGCGCACCAAACGCTGGTCACAAGTGCCCACGCTCAACGAACTGGGCTTTGAAACCGTGTCCGACTCGCCTTTTGGCATTGGCGCACCCCGGGGCATGGACCCGGCGCTGACCAAGTTGTTGGACGAAGCCTTCAAAAAGGCGCTGGAGGACCCGCAGGTCATCGCCAGTTTTGAAAAGTACGACCAGCCCACGGTGTACATGGGCAGTGAGGAATACACCCGCTTTGCCCAGCAAACCTTTGTCAAGGAAAAGCGGCTGATCGACCGCCTCGGGCTGAGCAAGGCCAGCTAGCAATGGAAATATCATTATTTTGATCAATATAACAAATCAACAACAGTTTTGTTGACAAACAAGGTCTTCCAGTTAACATCCCATCCCCCAACTTAGGAAATCAACGCAAGTAGTTGATTTCAAATAAGTTGGATGCGATCAGATGGATGACAACGTAAAGGTTGACCGACATGGCATACAAGATTTTGGTGACCAGCCAAAAAGGCGGCGTGGGTAAAAGCACGGTTTCGGCCAATTTAGCGGCTTTTTTCCGCCGCCGCATGGCTTTGGAGACAACGCTGATCGACTGGGACTCGCACGGTTCGTCGAGCACCTGGCTCAAACAAGCGCCTCAGCTTGGCGTGGTGGTCTTGCATGAGCATTTGCCGCTGGACAAGGGCGGCAACCGCCCCATTTTGGAGGCCCGGTTGCACCTGCGCCGCGCGGCCAGCAGCAGCCAAATTGTGGTGTGCGATCTGACTTGGAGCGACGCCATCGCGGCCGAACTGATGTTTGAGTTTGACCTCATCATCGTGCCCACCTCGGTGTCTGAAATCGAAATGGCCACCACCGCTGGTTTTTTGGCCCGCCACCGTTGGGTGTTCGATTCGGCCACCCTGCGCTCGCCCACCTTGCTGTTGTGCCCCACCCGTGTGACCTTGGAGCAGTTGGAGACCGATGTGTTTTCGATGCAGCGCTTTCCGGTCAGCTTCATGCTGGCCCCGCCGGTGCTGGAGTCCCAAACCGCGCGCGACATGTTCCAGCGCGGTTACCTGATGGATGCACGCAACGACTGCGGCCAATCGTTTTTGGAGTTTGCCCGCGCCGTGTGCGAAGCGCGCGACATCAACATGCGCGAGAACGCCTTGAATCCCAAACGCCAAGCCGTCGGCCCGGTTTTGGGTCGGCGCAACAACATCACTCCCAGCACGGGGTCAGGTGTCTTGGGACAAGCCTCGGCCAGCCCGCAGCACTCGGTTTTGGGGCAACACCGCCAGCGCAAGGTGTTAGAAAAAGAACCCGCCTCGTTGGCCGCACGCAGCATGACGGCGCTGGGCATTCCGCAGTTTCTGCGCCGCATGACACGCTCGGCGGTGGACACCAAGCTGTGAACAGCACGCGCATGAAGCCCAGCCGATTCATCCCCCGCAAGGGACTCAAGCAATACATCCCCGACCAGGGATGGGTCACGCCAGAGTCCACCAGCGAAAATCCAAATGGGTTGCTGGCCAATGGCGACACCACCTTGGAAGAAGGGCCCACCCTCGACCCAGAGGCAAACCTGCTCGCGCAGAGCGACCCGGCCCCGGCCCGCGAGGGCAGCTTGGGCGAAGGCCTGCGCGACCCCTTGCTCGGCGAGTTGCTCGAGCAACTGCACACCCCACCCACCGATGAGTTGACCCAACACTGGTCGCGCATTGCCGCGGAAGTGTCCGAACTCAACCACGGCATGCGCGAGCAAAAGCGCCTGCGCGACGAACTGACCGAAGTGGAGTCGCGGCTGCTGATCTTGCGCAGCACCATCTTGAACGAATTGCATTCGGTGCAACGCATTGCCGACCACCAGTTGGTGCAAGCCCGCTTGCGCAGCGAGGTTTCCACTTTGGCGCAAAATCGCCTGGCCACCCGCTTGCAACACCCTCCAGAATAGGCCGTCCATTTGGGCGGAAACCAACATGCTTGAACGCCTGAATCAAATTTACCCGGTCCGCTACACGGTTTTCTTTATTGCTCTGGGCGGCTTGAGCCTGTCGGCCCTGATGGCTTTGGCCGGTGCAGGCCAAGTAATGTGGTTGCTGCTGTTTGGTGCCCTGACTGCCCTGGGCGCTTACGATTTGCAGCAACAGCACCATGCGATTTTGCGCAACTACCCCATCATTGGCCACTTGCGCTTCATGCTGGAGTACATCCGCCCCGAAATTCGACAATACTTTTTGGAAAGCGAAACCGACGCCGCACCCTTTTCGCGCGCGCAACGCTCCTTGGTTTATGCGCGGGCCAAGGGCCAATCGGACAAACGCCCTTTTGGCACCCAACTCGATGTGCGCGCCTTGGGCTACGAGTGGCTCACCCACTCCATCGCACCCAGCACAATTGACAACCATGACTTTCGCGTTCAAGTTGGTGGCGACCAATGTGCCCAACCCTACGCCATCAGCTTGTTCAATGTGTCGGCCATGAGCTTTGGTGCCTTGAGTGCCAACGCCATCAAGGCCTTGAACCAAGGCGCAAAACTCGGAGGCTTTGCCCACGACACCGGTGAAGGTTCTATCTCAACCCACCACCGGGTGCACGGAGGCGATTTGATTTGGGAGATTGGCTCAGGCTACTTTGGTTGCCGTGACGCACAGGGCCACTTCGACCCCGAGAAATTTGCCACGCAAGCGCGTGACCCACAGGTCAAGATGGTCGAGATCAAACTCAGCCAAGGCGCCAAGCCCGGGCACGGCGGCGTGTTGCCCGGGCCCAAGGTCACGCCCGAAATTGCCCAAGCCCGCGGTGTACCCGAAGGTGTGGACTGCGTCTCTCCCTCGGCCCACAGCCGGTTTTCCAACCCACTCGAGTTGATGGCCTTTGTGCAAGAGTTGCGCACCCTCTCGCAAGGCAAGCCGGTGGGCATGAAGCTGTGCATCGGTCACCCGTGGGAATGGTTTGGCATCGTGCACGCCATGCTGCAAAGCGGCATTCGCCCCGACTTCATCGTGGTCGATGGGGCCGAAGGCGGCACCGGTGCTGCGCCGCTGGAGTTCTCTGACCACATGGGCACCCCCATGCAAGAAGGGCTGCGTTTGGTGCACAACACCTTGGTGGGGGTGGGCCTGCGCGAACACATC
>CANJUS010000307.1:0-3115 GCA_947477505.1 Comamonadaceae bacterium
GGGCCAGCCACACCAGCCAAAACCAGGTACCCATGGCCACCCCCATCGAGCACACGAACCACAAGGTCATATTTCGAGTTCGAAAATAACTGGCCAAATACAACAGGTGTTTGGGCAGGTATTGAGCACCGTTATGCGGAACGCCAAAAAACAAATTCAACTTGGCCGACAAGCGCATGAACCAAAGCAAGGCATAGGTTCAAATCGCCACGTGGTTGCGTTGGTCTTGCTGCATCCACCAAAGCAAGCCAAAGTTGGTCAGCAAGGCCAATTCGTGGTAAATCATGACTTGCGCCGATTGCACAAATCTGGACCAGCCTTGAACACCTTCGTCAAGTGGGGTTTTGCGCGGGCCAGTGATCCATCCGGTCAGAAAGGTCAGTTCGTGCCAGCCCCACATGACAATCACACTGCCAAAGGCAAGATAAGCGTTGCCCACGCTGACTTCTTGCATGCTGTGCGCCACGCCCCAAAAACTCAAGGCCAGCAACACTGTCCAAGCAGCCAGGCTGAAACGAAAGCTGCGCGGGTCCAATCGGTCGAGCCACAAAATCACACCCGTGCCCAACCACCAGCACATGGCCGTGAAAACGCAGGCCCAAACCACTTCATTCACCATGCGGGTTCCATTCGAACCTGGGGCAGCACATCTTGCTCAATCACAGGCATGCAGTACAAGCGGGCAAAAGTGACCATGGCTTTGAGGGCACAAACGCCTTGCTGTAATTTGCCCACCACCCCGCCGCGTTCTTTGGCTTTTTCCATGTCTTGAGATATGGCAAACAAGCGCTCCAAGCCGCGACGGAAAGCTGGGTTGTCTGTGTCCAGCGCCAAAGGGAAAACTTGTTGTGTGATGGCGGTGGTGATTCGAAAAACCTGGTAGTCGTATTCGCTCGAATCAAGGCCCATGGCTTCATGCAACATGGGACGGGTGTGATCGCGAACGTACATGGTGGCGTAGACGGCCAACAGGAAAAAGCGGATCCACAGTTTGTTGGCCCCGCGCAGCAAATGGGGGTTGGCGCGCATGATCAGGGCAAAGGATTCGCCGTGGCGAAACTCGTCGTTGCACCACAGTTCAAACCAGCGAAAAATGGGATGAAATCGCTTTTCGGGATGTTTTTCAAGTTGACGAAATATGGTGATGTAGCGGGCATAGCCGATTTTTTCTGACAAGTAGGTCGCGTAGTAGATGTACTTGGGCTTGAAGAATGTATATTTTTTGGTGCGCTTTAAGTTGCCCAAATCAATGCCCAGATTGAAGTCGCGCAGCGACAGGTTGATAAACCCAGCATGCCGCGATTCGTCCCGTGCCAGGTATGTCATCAGACGTTTGATGTCAGGGTTGCTGACGTTCTTTCGGATTTCGTTGTACAAGATGCAACCCGAAAATTCGGAGGTCAATGAACTGACCAAAAAGTCCATGAACTCTTGGCGCATTTCAGGCGACAGTGAAGCCATGCCAGCGGCCACTTCGTCGGCAAATGCCGCATCGCGCTGAAAGTGATCGTGGTTGTTGTCACCCTCGTATTCGGCCATCATCTTGTCCCACTCGGCGCGAACGGGCTCGACGTTGATGCGGTCCATGGCGGCAAAGTCGGTGGTGTAAAAACGTGGACTGATCAAGTCACTGTGCACGGCTTTGTGGTTGGCGTCTTCAGCCGTTTCGATGGTGTGGACAGCGGTCGCATTCATGGGGGTCTCCATTGCGGTTGAAAGTCTGTGATGGGTTCAGGGGTTGCTGTTTTGAAGGCCTGCCAAACGCAGACCCGCAAACAAAGCTGCATTGGTGGGGCCAAAGGACTCCAGGTCTATGCGCTGTTGAGTGGCCGGATCGAGCAAAGTCAGTCGACCGTCGGTGCGACCAATCAATAAGAATGGGGCATCTGCACCAATGCCTTCGCGGTGACGTTCGCGGGCCAAAGCACGCAATGTGCTGCGCAAAAAGCCTTGCTCACCAGAAAAACGGGCCACCGGTGTGTGCCGGGTGGCGTCCAGCACGGCAATGTCGCCATCTGGCAGATCTGTGAATTGCAGTGAGCGCTGCCATTGCACCGCCGCATCTGGTGTGCGCGGGTCCAGCCCGGACCAGCGTGCCAAGCCAATGGCAACGACCACAGCCACAAGAGCCACACCGATCAAGGCCATGGGGCGGCTCAGGCTTTGTTGTTGTGGCAACGCGCCGGAATTAGTCAAGGTGTTCATGCCAGTATGCCGTCATGTGTGGGTGTCAAAGTGGCTGTGCCAGCATTCACTTCACCCAAGTTCAAGCTCTCGCCAGCGCGTTCGGTACGCCATAAATCCAGCAGCATTTGGCCAACTTGTCGACCATCGGACAAGCACCGCAAAGTTGGTTGAGGTTGGCTGATGTGCCACGCCCGCTGGTGCGGCCACAGGTGGGCCCATCCAATGCGATCCTCTGGGTACAAGGCCAATGCAATATCACCCATGCCGTCTCGGTAAGGCTTGAGTGATGCACCAGCGATTCGCTTGTAGGGGATATTGAAAGTCAGTGTCAGCACGATGCCAATGCGCATGACCACACGCTTGTTGGTCAGTGTGTACAAGGTGGTGCTGGCCGACATCCAAGCGGCGCCCATCAGCAGGCCCAATGCCAGAGCGTATAAGCCTGCGGCCACAAACAGCGATTTGAGTTCGATCGCGTCCAAAGGCTTCCAGCCCACACCGCTGTCAGGGCTGGCCAGGTTGATCAATTGCACCAACAGCATCAAAGCAAAGTAAGCGGCAAGCTTGGGCACATGAAAAGCATGGCAGGCCAAGCTGCGCCAATCGGGCGCGCCTTGCCAGACGACGCGTTCGTTGGCGGGCAAGCGGCTGGGCAGGCCGGGGGCCGCTTCCCATTCGTGCTCGTGCGAGGCGTTCATATGATGGGTTCCTGCCGCTCAGGGGTGGCATACAAGGTGCCCGCACCATAGTAAGCGCAGATTTTTTCCTCTTCGAGCAGGGTGATTTGTTCAAACGACTTGGTTTGTGGCACGTTGGCAAATTGGTGCGCCAAGATGGCCTGAACATGCGTGCCATCTTTTTTGATGCGCGCGAAAGTCATGGGCAACAAGACGCGCTTGTCAGAACCGCTCAACTGCACTTCGGCATA
>CANJUS010000308.1:0-3115 GCA_947477505.1 Comamonadaceae bacterium
CACGAGACCGCATGTTGTTAAAGATGACCCGTGACGATTGGGACGCGGTCATTGATACCAATTTGAACTCAATGTTCAATGTGACCAAGCAAGTGGTTGGCGACATGGTCGATCGTGGTTGGGGCCGGATCATCCAAATCAGCTCTGTCAACGGCGAAAAAGGTCAAGCGGGTCAAACCAATTACTCTGCTGCCAAAGCGGGCATGCATGGTTTCACCATGGCTTTGGCCCAAGAGTTGGCCAACAAGGGCGTGACCGTCAATACCATCAGCCCGGGTTATATTGGGACCGACATGGTGAAAGCCATTCGCCCCGAGGTGCTCGATAAAATCGTCAACACCATTCCCGTCAAGCGTTTGGGTGAACCCAGTGAAATTGCGTCCATCATTGCCTGGCTGGCATCCAACGAAAGCGGCTACTCAACCGGTGCTGACTTCTCGGTCAATGGTGGTTTGCACATGGGGTAATGCCATGCCATTGTGGGTTTTGGGCTCGTGAGCGTGGGCAAGCCGCCATTGCTATCGGTCGCCCCGATGATGGATTGGACGGACAGGCATTGTCGTTTTTTTCATCGTTTGATCACGCGTCGAGCTTGGTTGTATACCGAAATGGTGACCACGGGTGCCTTGTTACATGGTGATGTGGCAAGGCACTTGGATCATGACCCGTTTGAGCACCCATTGGCTTTGCAAATTGGTGGCAGCGAACCCGCTGATCTGGCCAAGGCGGCTCAGCTAGGCCAGCGTTGGGGTTATCAAGAAATCAATTTGAATTGTGGTTGCCCCTCTGAACGAGTTCAAAGGGGTGCATTTGGCGCGTGCCTGATGGCCGAGCCCACTTTGGTGGCCGATGGCGTCAAAGCCATGTGCGACAGCGTTGACCTGCCCATTTCTGTCAAGCACCGCATTGGTTTGGACCGCGATGAAGGCACTGACATGCTGACAGATTTTGTGGGTCAAGTGCATGAGGCCGGTTGCCGATTGTTCATCGTGCATGCGCGCAATGCTTGGCTGCAAGGCTTATCACCCAAGCAAAATCGTGAAGTTCCCCCCCTGCGCTATGGTGTGGTTCATCAACTCAAAAAAGACTTTCCAAATGCGCGGTTTGTCCTCAATGGGGGTTTGCAAAATTTGGCAGACATCGAGCGCCATACCGCTGATTTGGATGGCGGCATGGTCGGGCGTTCGGCTTATCACAATCCCTGGATACTCAGTCAGTGGGATGATTGGTTGATGCAACAAGATAACACTGGCATGGCATCTGTGAAAGGTGAGGGCGCCAGCATGGCGGGCACTGCTATCTTGGACAGGGATGCAGTGGAACTGTCCATGGTGGAATACATGACAGACCCCAAACGATCCGCGGGTGCCCATTGGTACAGCATTGCTCGCCACATATTGGGCTTGCGCCATGGCATGCCTGGTGCCAGGTTATGGCGACAAGTTTGGAGTGACCACCGGTTAAAGCACTTGGATGCCAGACAGGTGCACCTGCTGGCACAGCAGGCGTTGCACCGCCATGGCAACCCATCCCATGCGTTCTGATCAACGCCTGTTTTGGGCGCAGGTTTTGGTGTGGTTTATTCCAGCACTTTGGGCGGTAAATTTTTTGTGCGCGCGGCTTGCACCGGGCGTGGTGGATCCGCATGTGTTGGCACTGGGTCGCTGGGGCATTGCAGGCTTGTTGCTCGGGTGGTTTGCTCGCCATGAAATTTGGGCTGAGCGTCACCAAATCTGGCGCGATCGCTGGCAATACCTTGTTTTGGGCAGCTTGGGCATGCTGGTTTGTGGTGCCTGGGTTTATTGGGGAGCTCGAACCACGACAGCCATGAACATCGCATTGATTTATGCCACCTCACCGGTGCTGATTGTTTGGGGTTCGGCCATTTGGTTGGGTGAAAAGATGCGATGGCGTCAGGTGATGGGCGTCGCTTTGGCTTTATTGGGCGTGGTGCATGTGGTTGTCAAAGGTGATTGGGGTGCATTGACCCATTTTCAGTGGGTGCAAGGAGACTGGCTCATCATGGCGGCCACCCTGTCGTGGGCGGGTTATGCGTTATTGCAAAAAAAATGGACTTGTTCGCTCTCATCTACCGCAAGACTGGCCTGCATATGTGCCGCAGGGGTGGTCACTTTGCTGCCCTTTGCCCTGTGGGAGTGGGGTCAACCACAGTCCCCCGCTTGGAGTTGGTACGCCAGCGTTTTAATGTTGTCCGTGGCCTTGGTGCCCGGCATCGGTGCTTATTGGATATACGGGTGGGCGCAAAAAACTTTGGGTGCCAGTCGCACCAGCATGACGCTTTACTTGGGGCCCCTGTGGGGGGCCTTGGTCTCGTGGTGTCTGCTGGGGGAGTCTTTGGGATGGCATCACGCCATGGGCTGCTTGTTGATATTGCCGGGGGTGGCTTTGGTGGTTCAACCTGCTGAGGCGGCCAAATCCTCCTGATGCCTGGTCTCCGACGGGGGGGTGTCTGGGCTGGCAGCCTCTAAGCCATTGGCAAAGTGGGCTTGCATTTTTAGCATGCTTTGCTTGGGGTTGCGATTGCGCAGTGCATCCATCAAAGCCTGGTGCTCACTGAGGGACTCCTCCACACGGCCAGACTTTAGCAAAGAGTTTTGCCGGTTTAACTTCATCACCTTGCGCAGATCAACCACCATCTGGGTGCGCCACTTATTGTTGGCCAAGGCCAATATGCGCATGTGGAATTGCTCATTGAGTGCAAAAAAATCTGCGCGGTTGTTGACGGATTTTTGTAGTTGCTCGTGAAGGCCCATCAAGTCTTCTAGGTCTTGATCGGTGGCATGCAGGGCCACTTGTGCCGCTGCATCGGCTTCGAGCAGGGCCAGCAAGTGGTAAACATCTTTCAGATCTTTGTCGTTGACCTCGGTCACATAGGCACCACGGCGCAACTTCATGGTCACCAGGCCTTCTGTGGCCAAAACCTTCAATGCTTCTCTAAGAGGGGTTCTGCTGATGCCGTACTCTTGAGAGATTTTCATCTCATCTATCCAACTCCCAGGCATCAACTCACGCGCAAAGATGCGTTGCCGCAGTCGTTCTGCCACGTCTTCATACAGGGCATTTCTGCCCAGGTTTTGGTCACTGTCCATTTTGC
>CANJUS010000309.1:0-3109 GCA_947477505.1 Comamonadaceae bacterium
ACACCCGCGAAGACGATCAGCTGATGATCTTGGCGCGCACCGACGCCCGCTCGATGGAGGGCCTGGAGGCCGCCATGGACCGCGCCCGCGCATACCAAGAGGCGGGGGCCGACTTTTTGTTCATCGAAGCCCCGCTCAACATCGAAGAGCTCGCCGCCATCCCGCGCGAGGTGCCCGGCGTGCACGTGTGCAACTTGGTGGTGGGTGGCAAAACGCCGCTGCTGCCGCAAAAAGAACTGGCCAAGATGGGCTTTTCGGTCATTGTGTACGCCAACCTGGCCCTGCAAGCCTCGCTGATGGCGATGCAAAACAGCTTGCAGCATTTGCACGACCACGGCTCGGTCAACGGCATCGAAGACCAGTTGATGATGTTCAAAGAGCGCCAGATCATGGTGGATGCGCCGCATTTCAATGCCTTGTCCGATCGCTATGGCGAGCGCACGGTTTGAGGCGGCGCGCGCATGAGCCCGGCCCGCACTTACTTTGACAAGGTCTGGGACGACCACCTGATCACCGCCTTGGGCCAAGACCTGGCCTTGTTGCAAATTGACCGCTTGGTGTTGCACGAGTTGAGCGGCAGCCAAGCGGTGCGGGCCTTGGCCGAGCATGGCCGAGCACCGGACAGCCGGGGCCAGGTGTTCACCGTCATCGAGCACCTGATCAGCACCCGGCCAGGGCGCGGGCCCAATGAGTCGGTGTCGGTCAGCGGCCCGGCCATGATCGACGGCACGCGCCAGGCCTCGCGCGCTTATGGCTTTCATTTCATCGACCACGACGACCCACGCCAAGGCATTGCCCACGTGGTCGCGCCCGAGTTGGGCATTGCCTTGCCAGGCACGACCTTGGTGTGCTGCGACAGCCACACCTGCACAGTTGGTGGGGTGGGCGCGTTGGCCTGGGGCATTGGCGCAAGCGAGGCTGAGCATGTGCTGGCCACCCAAACCTTGGCCCAGGCCAAACCCAAAAACATGCGCGTGCGCTTTGAAGGCCCATTGCCGCGCGGTGTGTATGCCAAAGACCTGGTGCTGGCCTTGATCGGGCGCGTGGGCGCCAATGGTGGCATTGGTTATGCGGTGGAGTTTGCTGGCTCGGCCATCGCGCAACTGCCCATCGAGGGGCGGCTGACCTTGTGCAATATGGCGGTGGAGTTTTCTGCCAAGTACGGTTTTGTGCCACCCGACGAAGTGACCTTTGACTACCTGCGCGGCAAAGCCTACGCGCCCCAAGGCGCGGCTTGGGATGACGCGGTGAGTTACTGGCGCGGCTTGCGCAGCGACCCCGCAGCGACCTTTGACGCCGAGGTGGTGATCGATGTTTCCGCTTTGACCCCGCAGGTGACTTGGGGCATCAGCCCCCAGCACGTGTGCGCCGCCCTGGACCGCGTGCCCGAGCCCAGCGCCGAGCGCGACGAAGAGGCCCGCGCCGAGGCGCAAAAGGCCTTGGACTACATGCAACTCAGTGCCGGCCAGGCCTTGTGTGGTGTGCCCATCGATGTGGCCTACATTGGCTCGTGCACCAACGCGCGCTTGTCGGACTTGCGCGTGGCCGCCCAGGTGCTCAAGGGCCACAAGGTCAAGCCCGGGGTGCAGGCCATCTGTGTGCCTGGCTCTACCCCGGTCAAATTGGCCGCCGAGGCCGAGGGGCTGGACCGCATCTTCATTGACGCTGGTTTTGAGTGGCACGCATCGGCCTGTGGGTTTTGCGGCCACATTGGGGACGACCGCTTTGCCAACTTGCGCGTGATCAGCACCACCAACCGCAACTTCAAGGGCCGCCAAGGGCCGCTGACCCGCACCCACTTGGCCAGCCCGGCCACGGTGGCGGCGTCGGCCTTGGCCGGGTGCATTGCCACCGCCGAGCAGGGGCCGCACTGATGGAAACGTTCACCGCCGTGTGTGGGGTGGCGGCCCCCATGATGCACATCAACATCGACACCGATCAAATCATCCCGGCCCGGTACTTGGGCGGCACCGATGCCAAAGGCTACGGGGCACACTTGTTTGCCAATGCGCGGTTTTTGGCCGATGGGCAGCCCAACCCCGACTTTGTGCTCAACCAAGCCCCGTATGACCAGGCCCAGGTGCTGCTGGCCGATCGCAATTTTGGTTGTGGTTCGTCGCGCGAGCGCGCCCCCAAGGCCTTGCGTGAATTCGGGTTTCGCAGCGTCATTGCCCCCTCGTTTGGCGGCATCTTTTTCAACAACTGCTTTCGCAACGGTTTGCTGCCGGTGGTGCTGCCCATTGAGCAGGTGCGCCAACTGGCCGACGCGGTGCAACAAAGCGCAGGGCGCGCCGAAGTGGCCGTCGACCTCAGCAGCCAAACCGTGACGCTGGCGCAAGCTGGTTTGGCGTTTGGCTTCACCGCGCCCGAAACACTGCGCCAAATGCTCTTGCAAGGGGTGGATGAAATCGACATGACCTTGGCCCGGCGCGCGCAAATCGACGCATGGCGTGACCAAGACCGCCAACGCCGGCCCTGGGCCTACACCGCGCCCGGCCCGGCACCCAGCAGCACCCCCACACCCTGAGGCACCCAGCATGATCACGCGTCGCCAATCGATCCAAATGGTTGTTGCCAGTGGGGCTGCGGTGTGGCCCGGGCTGGCCCCAGCGCAGGGTCGCAAATACCCCGACCGCCCCATCAAGTTTGTCGTGCCCTTTGCCGCCGGTGGCGGTGGCGACACGGTGGCGCGGTTTTTGGCCCAACGCCTGACCGAGCGCGTGGCCCAACCGGTGGTGGTGGAAAACCGGGTTGGCGCAGGCGGCAGCGTGGGCGCAGACTTTGTGCTCAAGTCCGCACCCGATGGGTACACCTTGCTCAACATGTCGAGCACTTACCCCATCCAAGCCGCAGTGACCCGGTTGCCTTATGACCCGATTGCCGACATGCAAGCCATCGCCATGGTCTCGCGCGACCCGGTGGTGTTGGTGGTGGGCAGCAAGTCGCCATTTAAAAACCTCGCCGCCTTGATCGCCGCGGCCCAAAAAGAGCCCGGCAAGTTGAGCTACGGCTCGGCCGGTGTGGGGTCCATCGCGCACTTGGGCATGGAGGAGCTGGCCTTCATCATGGGTGTCAAACTCATCCACGTGCCCTATAAAGGTTCGTCGCA
>CANJUS010000310.1:0-3109 GCA_947477505.1 Comamonadaceae bacterium
AAAGCCATGCCAATGACGTAGGCCGCAGACTGCGCGTCGGGCACTGTGCCGCCCACATCGCGCACCGCCTCTTGAATGCAGCGCACGATCAAGGCCGTCGAGTCGTACAGGGTGCCATCCCAGTCAAAGGCGATCAAATCATATTGGCGGGGTCGGGGGTGCGACATGGTCAAGAAAACTTTGAAGTTCTGGGGGCAAAGGTGCGTTCAAGGCCACCAGCTCGCCGCTGGCCGGGTGCCTGAACTGTAACTTCCAGGCATGCAAAAACATGCGCCGCAAACCTGCTTTTTGCAAAGATTTGTTCAGGTCGTAGTCGCCGTATTTGTCGTCGCCCAAGATGGGGTGGCCCAGGCTGGCCAAGTGCACACGGATTTGATGGGTGCGCCCGGTTTTGATGGTCACCTCCAGCAAGGTGTATTCCCCCACCAGTCGGGCCACTTTGACCAAGGTGATGGCGCGCATGCCCTGGGGATCATCGGGGGCGACCACCCGCACGCGCCGCTCGCCTTCGCTGCCATCGCTTTGGGTCAGCAGGTACTTTTGCAAAGGCAGGTCGATCACCTTTTGGCGTTGGGGCCAAATGCCACGCACCAGGGCCAAATAGGTTTTGTCGGTCGAGCGCTCCCGAAATTGGGTTTGCAGGTGCTTTAAGGCACTGCGTTTTTTGGCCACCAGCAAAATACCTGAGGTTTCGCGGTCTAACCGATGCACCAACTCAAATTGACTGGCATGGGGCATGGATTGGCGAATTTGCTCGATCACGCCAAAACTCACGCCGCTGCCCCCGTGCACGGCCAACCCCGAGGGCTTGTCCACCGCGATCAGATGGGCGTCGTCGAGCATCACCACAAACTCCCGCACCGGCACCACCGCCTGCGCTTTGTCCAGCGCTCGCGCCGACACCCGGACCGGGGGCAAGCGCACCGCATCTTCGGCTTGCAGTCGGGTATCGGGTGCGGCCCGACCTTTGTTGATGCGCACCTCACCCGATCGGATGATGCGATATATGTGGGTTTTGGGCACACCCTTGAGGTGGCGCAGCAAGAAATTGTCCAGCCTTTGCCCGGCCGACTCCTCGTCCACCACCAGGGTTTGGACCTGGGGCGGTGCAGGTGCCTCGGCTGTGCCTATAATGTTGTTCACCAGCGGTTTGTTCCAAGTGCTTGATTTCAGAGAGATTAGAGCATGTCCGAGAACCGCTGTGAGGTCGATGCCCCAAGGGGGCCCTGCCGCAGACCCAGTAACCATGGAGACTGGATGGCACAGGCACCCCGAAGTAGGGTCGACGAACTGAAAACCCAAACGGAATACCCCAATGGGAGCGGCAATGGGCCGCTTCCTCGGATCACAGCGAGAAATCCTGCAATGGTGATGGTGATGATGTTGGCGCTGATGCAAGCTTGCACCCAAGGACTCATGTCTTTGGTGCATGGCCTGTTGGCCGCCGCCCCCACCTTCCCCTTGCGCGATCGGTTGCAAACCAACTGCTTTAGCAAGCAGTGGACCTTGCTACCCGCCCCCATCCCCGCGCCCTCCCACAGTCCACCCGGCGGCTAAAGCCGCCAGCAGGTGGGCCCCAGAGCGGCCATTCCTTTCGTTTTCAGGCGTCGGCTTCGGCATCGTTGGCCCCATTGGGCCTGTGATGTTTTGAATGAATTGAGAACGCCATGAAACGCATGTTGATCAACGCCACCCAAGCCGAAGAGCGCCGGTTGGCCATCGTAGACGGCCAAAAGCTGCTGGACTACGAAATTGAAATTGAAGGGCGCGAACAGCGCAAAGGCAATATTTACGTCGCTGTCGTGACACGGGTCGAACCTTCGCTGGAAGCTTGTTTTGTTGACTACGGTGAGGACCGGCACGGCTTTTTGCCGTTCAAAGAAATCTCCAAGCAATACTTTGCCCCCGGTGTGGCCCCCAGCCAGGCACGCATCCAAGATGTGATCAAAGAGGGCCAATCCCTGCTGGTCCAGGTTGAAAAGGAAGAGCGAGGCAACAAAGGGGCGGCCCTGACCACCTTCATCAGTCTGGCTGGCCGCTATGTGGTGCTCATGCCCAACAACCCCCGCGGTGGTGGTGTGAGCCGGCGCATCGAAGGCGACGACCGCGCCGAACTCAAAGAGGCGCTGGATCAACTCCAATACCCCAACGGCATGTCCATCATTGCCCGCACGGCCGGCATTGGCCGCGCCGCGGCAGAACTGCAATGGGACCTGAACTACTTGCTCAAACTGTGGAGCGCCATTGACGGTGCCACCCAAGGTGGCAAGGGGGCATTCCTGATTTACCAAGAGTCCAGCTTGGTCATTCGCGCCATCCGCGACTACTTCAACAATGACATCGGTGACATCCTGATCGACACCGACGACATTTATGAACAGGCCCAGCAGTTCATCAGCCATGTCATGCCCGAATACGCGGACCGCGTCAAACGCTACCGCGACGACGCCCCATTGTTCAGCCGCTTTCAAATTGAGCACCAAATTGAGTCGGCCTACGCCCGCACCGTCAACCTGCCCTCGGGCGGCGCGATCGTGATCGACCACACCGAAGCCTTGGTGTCGGTGGACGTGAACTCGGCACGCGCCATCAAGGGCGGCGACATCGAAGAAACCGCCACCCGCACCAACTTGGAAGCCGCTGACGAAGTGGCGCGCCAAATGCGTTTGCGCGATTTGGGCGGCCTGATCGTGATCGACTTCATCGACATGGAAGAGTCGCGCAACCGCCGTGATGTGGAAAACCGCTTGCGTGATGCGCTGCGCCAAGACCGTGCCCGCGTGCAATTTGGCACCATCAGCAAATTTGGTTTGATGGAGATGAGCCGCCAGCGCTTGCGCCCGGCCCTGAGCGAAGGTGCTTCCATCCCCTGCCCGCGCTGCGGTGGTTCGGGCCATGTGCGCGACACCGAAAGTTCAGCGCTGCAAATTTTGCGCATCATTCAAGAAGAATCGCTCAAAGACAACACGGCAGCGGTGCACGCGCAAGTACCGGTGGAAGTGGCGTCCTTTTTGCTGAATGAAAAGCGCACCGAGATTGCCAAGATCGAAATCAAGCAACGCTTGAACGTGCTGCTGGTGCCCAACAAAACGCTGGAAACCCCCAACTA
>CANJUS010000311.1:0-3085 GCA_947477505.1 Comamonadaceae bacterium
CAAACCGTTCGCAAGCCAACGCGAGCAGTTGGGGGAAGTCGCCCGAATCAAAAGTCTCACCCGTGGGCGTCAAGCAGGGCATGGCGCTGGCCGGTACCAAATTGCGTTGGCGCAATGCCACCGGATCCATGTCCAAGCGCCGAGCAGCCAAGTCAATCAAGGACTCCATCAACAACGCAGCTTCTGGCCGACCCGCACCACGGTAAATGCCCACTGGCGCGGTGTGTGCGCGGCGAGCCTGGCCAACGATATTGACTTGTGGCACACAGTATGGCCCCGGCAAAATGCGTGCGGCATTGCGCAAGGGCACCACCGCAGAAAAAGGCAGCCATGCCCCCAATGAATAATTCAACTGTGCCTGCAAAGACACGAAATGCCCTTGCGCGTCCACCGACAGCTGGCCCTGCAAATGCGCACCACGACCGTGCTGACCAGATAAAAATTCTTCCGAACGGCTGGCCTTCCACTGCACCGTGGTGGCCAAGCGATGGGCCGCCAAGGCCACCAAAATATCCTCTGGCGTGATGGAGGCCTTCGACCCAAAAGCCCCGCCCACGTGCGGCGATATCAGGTGCACCTGTTGCAGGGGCAAACCCAAGGCACGGGCCATATCCGATTGGGCGCGCGACGGGGCTTGGCTGCCCAACCATACCTTGAGCCGTTGTTCCGATGCTTGCCACTGCGCCACACAAGCGCGCGGCTCCATGGCCATGGCCAGCAAGCGCGGCACCTTCAAGTCAACACCAACTTGGGCAACACCCACTCGACTGTCACCGCCAAAGTGGTGTTCAAATCGGGCCACCACCGGCGAGTTGGGGTCTGCATCGCCCCAAGCCTGCAGCGCCTGCAGCGACACACTCACCAGGTCTGCTGCGGCTTGTGCCGTGCTGGCGTCGTGCGCCAGCACCATGGCCACAGGCTGACCCACATGCTCCACTGTGGTGCCGGCCAACAAGGGCATGGCAACGTCGTTGAGCAAAGGCCACAAAGGGTTCACGCCTGGGGTTGGCACGTTTTGCACATCGCTGGCTTGCCACACCGCTACAACGCCTGGCAAAGCCAGGGCCGGCGATGTGTCTATGCCCAATACCTGTGCATGCGCATGGTCGCTGCGCACAAAAGCCACATGCAGCGCACCGGTAGGGGCGGCATCATGCACATAAAACCCCAGCCCTCTGATCAAGCGTTCATCGTCGCGCATGTTCATGGGTCGACCAAAGGGAATGCTTGCGCCAACACCCTGCAACTGCCTCAAGCCATGGCAATTTGGATGGACCGCGCAGCCATGTCTTCCAGCCAGGCCAAATCCACATCGGCATGGGCTTCACACATGAACCAAGGCTCTCTGGAGTCGGGTTCGAGCATCACACCATGGGCAATCATTTGCCAAGCAAATCGGCGATACAACTCGCTATCGGTCTTGCGCCAATCGCGGTACGTCTCGGGCACATCGGCAGTGAAGTGAATGCCCAGCATGGCCGGTGGACCTGCAAACGCATGGGGCACACCGGCTTGGGTGAAAACACGACCCAACAAGGCCTTGATTTGCAGGCCCACACGGTCAATGGTTTTCAAGGCGTCGGTGTGGGTGAGGATGTCCAAGGTGGCGTGGGCCGCACTCAAAGCCACCATGTTGGCGGTGTAGGTCCCACCGTGCACCACCCCACCGGGATGTGAGCCCACCACATCCATCACATCGGCGCGCCCCCCAAATGCGGCCACCGGATAGCCATTGCCCATGGCCTTGGCAAATGTGGTCAGGTCGGCATAGATGCCATACAAGGCCTGCGCGCCGCCCGCCGCCACCCGAAAACCGGTTTTGACCTCGTCCAAAATCAGCAGCGCACCGTGCTGGGTGCACAAGTCGCGCAAGCGCTGCAACCACGCCGATGTGGCTGCGATGCTGCCCGCATTGCCAATGATCGGCTCCAAAATCACACACGCGAGTTCTTGGCCGCGATGGGCAAATAATTGCTCCAAGGCGGCAGAGTCGTTGAGCCCAATGATGTCAACCAATGCGCGCGTGTTTTGCGCAATGCCCGCACCAAATGGGATGACTTGGGGGGCTTGAGGACTGCTGGGGTCCCAGTGTTCGATGTCGGACTTCCACATCACCTCGTCAAACAAGCCATGAAAACCACCCTCGACCATGGCAATGCGCGAGCGCCCCGTAAAGCCTCGGGCAGTGCGCAGTGCGCCCATCACGGCCTCGGTGCCTGAGTTGGCAAAGCGCATCTTGTCAATCTGCGGGCACAAGGCCTTGATCTGTTGCACCACCTGGGCGTCCAAAGCCGTAGAAAAGCCCGTGACCGTACCGCCACGCTGTATTTGTGCCACCACGGCCGCGTCCACCCGCTCATCGCGGTATCCCAAAATGATGGGGCCGTAGCCCAGCCGAAAGTCCACATGCTCTTGGCCATCTACATCGGTGATCCGACACCCCTTGGCACTTTGCAAAAAAACCGTTTGCTCATCGCCCCAATAGCGGTAGTTTTCTGCCACGCCCTGGGGCATGTGCACATGGGCTTGGCGCATCAAGGCGCTTTGTACAGATTTGGTCATGGCCCTCTTTGCTCCATCAAGATGGTGCTTTGTCGCTGCCCCATGCCTGGCCCAAGGGCGGGCGCAACAACAAGCCCGCACGCTCTTCGAGCAAGCGCACCACGTGCAACTCGCCCGCCTCAGGGCCATAGGTCTGCATGGCTTGTTCAAACACCTTTTGGGCCAAAGCGCCCATGGTCAGCTCAAAGCCTTGCGACTTGGCCACTTGGTTGATCAAACCCAAGTCTTTGCAGCACAGCGCCAGCGAAAAGCTGGGGTCATAGTGCCCGGCAAAGATGGACGGCACATCGTGCTGCGCCACCCAACTGTTGCCCGCACTGGATTTGATGGCTTCCCACACCGTGGGCAAGGGAATGCCCGCCTTGGCACCCATCATCAAACCTTCGCCTATGGCTGCGGCGCTGACGAACCACAACAAATTGGTCAGCAGTTTGATGGTGGCGCCGTTGCCATGCACACCCACGTGGAATATTTTTTCACCCAGCACGTCGAAAATGGGTTTGTGTTTCTGGTACACGGCTTC
>CANJUS010000312.1:0-3072 GCA_947477505.1 Comamonadaceae bacterium
CCAGTGAAGTGCGGCAATTTCTAAGCCGCTATGCCGGCACCTACCAAGAAGACCGCTTGCGCAATGATTGGCTGATGTTGCTGGGCAATCGACGCGATTGGGCAAACTTTGAAACGGAGCAATCCCATTACCGCATGCGCGATGACCGCGAATTGCGTTGTTATGAGTTGGTTTTAAGTCATCAAAAAAACCCTGCTGCATTTGGCCCAGACAGCGTCAAAGAGGTTCTGAATTTGTGGCGATCGATGATGCAATCCGACGATGGCTGCACGCTGGCGGCCGAGAAGTTGCTTGAAGACAGAAAGATCAAACCCTTAGAGGTTTGGCGCAAAGCGCGGTTGGCCATTGAGAACAACCGCCCCGTGACGGCGCGCAATGCAGTGCAATTGGTAGCGCCCAAACTGCTCAATCCCTTGAAAGATTTGCACGCCCAACCCAGCCGGTTTTTAAATCAAAACACGTCCCACCCACGCAACGCGGTACAAGAACTGGTGGTGTTGGCCTTGGTGCGGCTGGCGGGCACCGACCCGGATGAGGCCTACAAGCAAATGCAGCGCACCTGGTCGATCCACCTGACCACTGAAGAGCGCCATTGGGTTTGGGGCGCCATTGGACGCCAATTGGCCATGCGCTTGGACAGCGATGCCCTGAAAGCCTACGAGCAGGCCCGCAGCGACCACGACCTGACCGACGACATGCTGGCCTGGAAGGTGCGTGCAGCTCTGCGGGCCAGCCCCAAGCCCGCATGGAAGTCTGTGGAGTCAGCCATCTTGGCAATGGACTTGGCCCAACGCCAAGAGCCGACCTGGGTCTATTGGCTGGGCCGGGCCTTGCAGGCACGTGGCCAAAAAGATCAGGCGCAAACTTTGTGGGAAAGCATTGCCAGCGTGAAAGGGTTTTACGAGCAATTGGCCCTGGAGGAATTGGGTCGCAGCATCCAAATGCCAGCACGTCCCGCGCCGCCCACCACCGAGGAAGTGGGCCAAGCCCGGGCCAACCCTTCACTGCAACGGGCCATCAAAGCCATCGCCATCGGTTTGCGTGCCGAAGGGGTGCGAGAGTGGAATTACGCCACCAATTTGGTCAATGCCCAAGGACACGCTGGGCGCATGAACGACCGCGAGTTACTGGCCGCCGCCCATTGGGCCTGTGAGCTCGACATTTGGGACCGCTGCATCAACACCAGCGATCGCACCTCGATGGCGCAATTCGACCCCGTGCTGCGCTACCCCATGCCGTTCCAAGCGGCCGTGGTCCAGCGCGCCAACGACATCGGCTTGGACCCGGCTTTCGTGTACGGGTTGATCCGCCAAGAAAGCCGCTTCATCATGGATGCGCGTTCGCACGTTGGCGCTTCTGGCTTGATGCAGGTGATGCCTGCCACGGCCCGCTGGACCGCCAAGAAAATAGGCCTCAAAACTTTCACCGTGGACCAACTCAGCCAGCGCGACACCAACATTGCGATTGGCACCGCTTATTTGAAACTGGTGCTCGAGAGCATGGACAACTCCATGGCCATGGCCGCTGCCGCCTACAACGCGGGGCCGAGTCGCCCACGGCGTTGGCGCGCACCCGATCAAGGGCGTGGGCCGGTGCTAGAAGCTGCCATGTGGGCCGAGAACATCCCCTTCAACGAAACGCGCGATTACGTCAAAAAAGTGCTGGCCAACACCACCAGTTACGCGGCCTTGATCAGTGGTCAACCCCAGTCCCTCAAAGCCCGCCTGGGCAAAATCGGACCGCGCGATGCTTCGGCCCCGCCGGAAGACACAGACTTGCCCTGACCAGGTGATCAGGCTGTGGTGCTTTGCTGCAAGGCCCACATGCGGGCATAGTGGCCTTGCATGGCCAGCAACTGGTCATGTCTGCCACGCTCAACCACCTGACCGGCGTCGAGTACCAAAATTTCATGGGCGTCCACCACGGTCGACAAGCGGTGGGCGATCACCAAGGTGGTTTTGTTGTGCGCCACACTTTGCAGTTCGGCTTGGATGGCGCGCTCATTGGCGCTGTCCAAAGCCGAGGTGGCCTCGTCAAATATCAAAATGGGGGGGTCTTTGAGCAAGGTGCGGGCAATGGCCACGCGTTGCTTTTCTCCACCTGAGAGTTTTAAACCGCGCTCTCCCACCATGGTTTGGTAGCCCTTGGGCGTCGAAACAATGAAGTCATGGATGCGGGCTTGGCGTGCCGCCTCCTCCACTTCTGTTTGTGTCGCCCCCGGTCTGCCGTAAGCGATGTTGTAGGCCACGGTGTCGTTGAACAACACCGTGTCTTGCGGCACGATGCCGATGGCTCGGCGCACACTCGATTGGGTGACGCTGCGGATGTCTTGTCCATCGATGGTGATGCGCCCGTTCAAACTGGGGTCGGCCGGCACATCGTAGAAGCGGTACATCAATCGCGCCAAGGTGGACTTGCCCGCCCCTGATGCACCGACGACAGCCACGGTTTTGCCTGCTGGGATTTCAAAACTCAGACCTTGCAAGATCGGGCGATCGGCTTCATAAGCGAAGTGCACATTTTCAAAACGCACGGTGGGCGAGCCCGACCAAGCAAAGTCTGGCGCGCCCAACACGTCGTCGACCTCACGTTCTTTTTCGAGCAGTCGAAACATGCGGTCCAAGTCGGTCAAACTTTGCTTGATTTCGCGGTAGATCACGCCTAAAAAATTCAACGGGATGTAGAGCTGAATCATGAAGGCGTTGACCATCACCAAGTCGCCCAAGGTCATGCGCCCTTCCACCACCCCTTGGGTGGCACGCCACAACATGGCGATCAAGGCCACGGCAATGATCAATTGCTGCCCGGTGTTGAGCAAGCTCAAACTGGTTTGCGCCTTCAAGCGAGCGCGGCGCAATTGATCCAGGCTGCGGTCGTAGCGCTGGGCCTCAAAGCTTTCGTTATTGAAATACTTGACCGTCTCGTAATTGAGCAACGAGTCCACCGCCTTGGTGTGGGCCGCAGAGTCAAATTCATTGGCCTGGCGGCGAAACTGGGTGCGCCACTCGGTCACATAAACCGTGAAGAAAATGTAAACCACCAATGCCGCTATCGTGATGAGGGCAAACCAAA
>CANJUS010000313.1:0-3057 GCA_947477505.1 Comamonadaceae bacterium
ATCGCCATGGCCTTGCGCACGCCCACCAAAGACGCGGAGGACATCAAGGTCGAGTCGGGCTTTGCCAAACAGTTGCTGGCCAACCCCGAAATGCAGGTTGAAGTGCCTGGCCTGGGCGACCGCGGTCCGCGCATGCTCAGTCGCCAGGCCTTGGCCGGTGTGATCGAGCCGCGGGTGGAAGAAATTTTCTCGCTGGTGCTGCAAGTCATCCGCGAGTCGGGCTTTGAAGAGGTGTTGTCCTCGGGCATCGTGCTCACCGGTGGCAGCGCCATCATGCCCGGCATGGTGGAGTTAGGCGAAGACATCTTTCTCAAACCCGTGCGCCGTGGTTTGCCCCAGTACAACGGGGCCTTGGCCGACATGGTGGCGCAGCCGCGCGCGGCCACCGTCATGGGCTTGCTCGAAGAGGCCCGCTTGGCGCGTTTGCGTGGCTTCAAAGTGGCGCAAAACAACGGTTCGGTGCAGACCGCTTTGGGTCGCATCAAAGACTGGCTGGTGGGGAACTTCTGAGATGAACAACACCCAATGGTTGGCCATGGCCCGCGCCAGTCCGCCCGCATGGGGGGTGTGGCGATGGCGACCTTGTTGCCGTGGTGCACCCCCTGACGGATGAACGAATCACATACACAAAAAACACAAATGGCAACTGCAAACAACGGATCAATAGGAGTAGAAAAAATGAGCATCGAAATGGTTGAAGAAGAAACGTTCAACTCGGGCACCATGATCAAGGTCATCGGTGTGGGCGGCGGTGGCGGTAACGCGGTGGAACACATGATCAGCACCCACGTGCAAGGGGTGGAGTTCATTTGCGCCAACACCGATGCGCAAGCCCTGCGCCGCAGTGCGGCACACAAAGTGATCCAGCTGGGTGAAAGCGGTTTGGGGGCGGGCAGCCGCCCCGAGCGCGGGCGCGACGCCGCCATGGCCGCTGAAGAGGACATCCGCGCGGCCTTGGAGGGCACGCACATGCTGTTCATCACCGCCGGCATGGGAGGCGGCACCGGCACCGGGGCCGCCCCCGTGGTGGCGCGCATCGCGCGCGAGATGAACATCTTGACCGTGGGCGTGGTGACCAAGCCGTTTGACTGGGAAGGCGGTCGCCGCTTGACCAATGCCGACGCCGGCTTGGCCGAGTTGGAGGCCAATGTCGACTCTTTGATCGTGGTGCTCAACGAAAAGCTGCTGCAAGTGCTGGGCGAGGACGTGACACAAGACGAGGCTTTTGCTTTTGCCAACGACGTGCTGAAAAATTCAGTCGGTGGCATTGCCGAGATCATCAACGTGGAAGCCTTGGTCAACGTCGACTTTGAAGACGTGCGCACCGTGATGAGCGAGCACGGCAAGGCCATGATGGGCACGGCCAAGGCCAGTGGCCCCGACCGCGCGCGCATCGCCGCCGAACAAGCCGTGGCCTGCCCGCTGCTCGAAGGGGTGGACATGTCGGGTGCCAAGGGCGTGTTGGTGTTGATCACCGCGGCCAAGGGTGGGCTGAAGTTGTCGGAGTCGCGCGAAGCGATGAACACCATCCGCGCCAGTGCTTCGGCCGATGCGCATGTGATTTACGGCACGGCTTATGACGACGGGTTGGGCGACGAGATCCGCGTCACGGTGGTGGCCACGGGCTTGGCCCAGTCGGGCCGGCGCGCTGCACCGCCTTTGCAGGTGCTGCGCAATGGCACCGATGGCATGGCTTTCCCCACAGCGACCCAGGCGCAGCCCACCCAAGTGAGCAGCCCCGCCAGCACGGTGGGCGCTGGCGTGGGTGTGCCCGATTACACGGGCATGTCGGTGCCCAGTGTGTGGCGCACCAACCGCACCCATGCAGCGGCCAAGGTCGATGCCATGTCTTCGGGCGGCATGGACGACTACGAGATCCCAGCCTTTTTGCGCAAGCAAGCGGATTGAGCGATTGGGTGCTTTGAAAAACGGCCTTCGGGCCGTTTTTTTGCGCCGCGATGTGATGGACTCCCCCTCACAAACCGCCATCTCGGGGCATGCGTGCCTCCTCCATTCGCTGCGCTCCGATGTCGTCGGCCCGCACACCCGCTTGGAAAATGCGTACCTGACCCCCATTAAAGAAGTCACGCAACGGCCTTAAAATCACTGCGTGCTGCAACAACGAACCCTTCAATCCATCACCACCGCCGTGGGTGTGGGCCTGCACAGCGGGCAAAAGGTGGAGCTGACTTTGCGGCCCGCGCCGCCAGACACGGGCATCGTGTTTCGCCGCACCGATTTACCCCAACCGGTGTCCATCCCTGTCTCGGCCACCGCCGTCACCGACACCCGCTTGGCCTCGACCATCTCGCACCTGGGTGCCAAAGTGCTCACGGTGGAGCACCTCATGTCGGCCTGCGCGGGTTTGGGTTTGGACAACTTGTTTGTCGATATCACCGCCGAAGAGGTGCCCATCTTGGACGGGTCGGCCGCCTCGTTTGTGTTTTTGTTGCAAAGCGCAGGGATTGCTTTGCAAAATGCACCCAAGCGTTTTTTGCGCGTGCTCGAAGTGGTTGAGGTCAGCGAAGGCGAGGGGGCGGCGCGCAAGTGGGCGCGGTTGAGCCCGCACAACGGCTACAAGCTCAGCTTTGAAATCGACTTCGACCACCCTGCCGTCGACTCTACCGGGCAGCGGGTGGTGTTTGACACCGATGGCGGCAGTTATGTGCGCGACATTGCGCGCGCCCGCACCTTTGGCTTTACCAAGGATGTCGAGGCCATGCGGGCCAACGGCTTGGCATTGGGTGGCGGCTTGGACAATGCCATCGTGATGGACGACTACAAAATTTTGAACAGCGAAGGCCTGCGCTACGACGACGAGTTCGTCAAACACAAAATTCTCGACGCCATGGGCGACTTGTATTTGCTTGGCCGCCCATTGCTCGCGGCCTACAGCGCGTTTCGCTCAGGCCACGCGTTGAACAACCGCTTGCTGCGCGAGTTGCTCAGCCGACCACAAGCCCATGAAGTGGTCAGTTTTGCCGATGAGCGCCAAGCCCCGCGCGGGTTGGCGCAGTTGGCCCCTGCTTGGTAAAACACCATGCTTTTGCTGCGCTG
>CANJUS010000314.1:0-3036 GCA_947477505.1 Comamonadaceae bacterium
CTCTTCGCACCACAGGCCCACGGCCACCACACCGCTGGGCAAATCGCTGGGCAGTGCGCCCAGGGACCAGGGGTGAACCAACCACACATCGCGACCAGCCCAGGCACTGGGGTCGGGGGCTTGCCATTCGAGCAAGGCAGGGGGTTGGTGCAGCAGTTCGGGCTCGTCCATCGCCCAAGGAATGCGTTTGATCGCGTCTGAAATGGTGAATGAGGCCGCGTTGTGGGCCATGATTTCCATCATCTCCATGGGCTTGTCGATCATCGAGCCACGGCTGTGCCAGTCTAAGGGGGCATGGCGGGCCACCGTTTCGGCATTGAACACCCAAGGCGGGTCCCCGGCCAAGCCGGCCACACGCTGCCAGTTGAGCCAGTTGCTGGCCAAGTCGCCGTCGATCAAATGGCCTTGCATCCATTGGGCACCTACCCGCCAGTCGATTTTGCGCACATGCACGATGTAGCTGGCCAACCATTGGCGCGCTTGGTGGTGCAAATACCCGCAGCCATAAAGCATGTTGACAGCCAAGTCGATGGCGGCAATCCCCGTGGCCGCATGGCGCACGTCGAGCGGCAACTCGGGCTTGAAATCGCTTTCCTGCAAAGGGCCGGGGTGCAAGGCTTGCTGGCCCAAGGCGTCGCCCAAATGGGTGTGCAAGTGTTGCGCGTATTCGCGCCAACCCAACTCGTGGACCAAGCGGTGCTGCACGCCAATGCGAAAGCGTGCCACCATCGAGCGCACCACCTCGGGCAAGCTCAGGTAGCCATGCGTGATATAGGGTGAGAGCTGGGTGACCGCGCCATGCAGCGATTGGCGCGTGCGCGCATAGTCGTGCGCCTTCACAGCCGCCAAGCGGCTGTGCGCGGCCTCCAATGTGGGGGGGAATTCAGGCAGTATGAGCATGGCGCAACCAGGGTGCAGATTGTGCACGGACGCGCTCACGCCCAGAGCCCTTTAAATTTGAGGGCGATTACCCCCTTCAGGCCAGCGCTTGCTCCAGCGCGTCGAGGAACATGGCCCCCACATCAAAACCCGTTTGGTCCATGATTTCCCGAAAGCACGTGGGGCTGGTGACATTGACCTCGGTGAGGCACTCGCCAATCACATCCAGGCCCACCAACAGCAGCCCGCGCTGGGCCAACTGGGGGCCGAGGTCAGCGGCAATGGCCTGATCGCGCTCGCTCAGGGGCTGGGCCACGCCTTTTCCTCCGGCGGCCAGGTTGCCCCGCACCTCTCCACCTTGTGGAATGCGCGCCAGCGCAAACGGCACCGCCCGCCCGCCAATCACCAGCACCCGCTTGTCGCCTTGGGCAATGGCGGGGATGAACTTTTGCACCATCAGGCTTTGGGCCCCATCGCGGTTGAGGGTTTCGATGATGCCGCCCAGGTTCAGGCCGTCGGCGCGCACCCGAAAAATGCCCATGCCACCCATGCCGTCGAGCGGCTTCAAGATGATGTCTTGGTGTTGGGCATGAAAGTCGCGCACGTCTTGAGCCGAGCGCGTGACCAGCGTGGGGCTGGCGTATTGGGAAAACTCCATCAAGGCGAGTTTTTCCGGGTGATCGCGCAAGGCCGCAGGCTTGTTGAACACACGGGCGCCCTCGCGCTCGGCGCGCTCGAGCAAGTGGGTGGCGTAAAAAAATTCGCTGTCAAACGGTGGGTCTTTGCGCATCACCACCGCCCCCAAGTTGTGCAAGGGGCGCAGCGCGCTGTCTTGCACGCGGTACCAGCTGTCACCGCTGTCTTGCAACACAATGTGCTGCATGGGCGCTTGCACCTTGCCGCCACTTTGCCAAGACAGGTCTTGCGTTTGACACGCCCAGATGGCGTGGCCCCGGCGCTGGGCCTCGCGCATCATCACATAGGTGCTGTCTTTGTAAATTTTGAAAGACGCCAGCGGGTCGGCAACAAATAAGATATCCATGCGGGCAAGCTTAGCAGTGAAGTGGCCTGAGCGACGCGCGCTCAGATTTCGATTTTGCTGCCCAGCTCCACCACCGAGTTGCTGGGCAACTTCAAGAAGTCGGCCGCCGCACTGGCGTTGAGGTGCATTTGCGCAAACAGTTTTTCGCGCCACTGCGCCATCTCGCCGTTGACGGTGGGCACGATGCTGTCGCGCGACAAAAAGTAACTGGTGTTCATTGGCTCCAAGTCGCAGCCACGCCCATGCATCAGGCTCAGGGCCAAGGGCACATCGGGGTCGTTCTTGAAACCGTAGTGGATGGTGACCTGCCAACAATCGTGCCCCAGCGATTCGGACTCAATGCGTTTGTCCAGACCGATCCATGGCACCTCGTGGTTGCGCACGGTGACAAACAGGTTTTGCGCATGCAGCACCTTGTTGTGCTTGAGGTTGTGCAGCAAGGCGTTGGGCACCACGCCTGGGTCGGCGGTGAGAAACACTGCCGTGCCCGACACACGCGCTGGAGGCGCGGTATAGACCGAATCCAAAAAGGCTCGCAAATCGATGGCATCGTCGCGCAACTTGCTGCTGAGCAGTTCGCGCCCGTCGCGCCAGGTGAGCATGAGCAACAAAATGAGCGCCCCAATGGCCAACGGGAACCAACCGCCTTCAAACAACTTGAGCAAGTTGGAGGCCCAGAACGCCAAATCCACCACAAAGAAAAAGCTGGTCGCGCCCAAGCACAGCCACAGCGGGTACTTCCAGCTGTAGCGGATGACAAAAAAGGTCAGCACCGTGGTGATCAGCATGTCGGTGCACACGGCAATGCCGTAGGCCGCGGCCAAGTTGCTCGACGACTTGAACAAAGCCACCGCCAACACGATGGCCACAAACAAGCCCCAGTTGACGAAGGGAATGTAGATTTGCCCAGTGTCGCGCACGCTGGTGTGCAGCACCTGCAAACGCGGCAAAAAGCCCAGTTGAATGACCTGCTTGGTCACGCTGAACGCGCCCGAGATCAGGGCCTGCGACGCGATCACCGTGGCCGCTGTGGCCAAAATGACCAAGGGCAGCAGCATCCAATCGGGCGCCATGTTAAAGAAGGGGTTTTTCACCGCATCGGGGTTGTTGAGCAG
>CANJUS010000315.1:0-3030 GCA_947477505.1 Comamonadaceae bacterium
ATGCCTTTATTTTTCAAGCCGCGCACATCTCACGGGCCGTGACCTTTGCCGACTGGATTGATCCCAGTGTCATCGATGAAAACAACCCCGATGTGCGCGACCTCGAGTTGGACATTTACAACCCGCAAGTGCGCCCGCCCTACAGTGCCGAGTTCATGCTTCGCTTTAGACAAGCGCAGATGGCGCGCATCCGCCGTCGCACGGACTGGGTCAAGGAAACCTTGGCCAAGTTGCGCCGCAGTGGCACCAAAGAAATGGAGCGTGGATTTGTGACCCACCGAACCATGGCCGAGCCACGTTTCCTGGACGCATTGCTCGACCCCAATGACCGACCCATCGGCACGTGCTTCATGGGAGAGCCCGAAACCGCCAACAATGGGCCGGTGGGGCTGGCCCGGTTTTCCACCTTGCGCTCGTGGCTGTCACAGTGGTCCCCGGACGACACCAACGCACATGGCGAAACCTGTGCTGCGGGTATCAGCGTGCCCATGTTGTCGATCGAGCACACGGCCGATGATGCGGTGCCCCAACCCCACACACACCGGATACACACGGCCTCGGCCAGCAAAGACAAAACCATGGTGGCCATCAAGGGGGCCAACCATTATTTTGTGGGGCAACCTGAACTGCTTGGCCAAGCGGTGGATCTGTGCGCCGATTGGATGCGCAAACGCCATTTGATTTGAAGATCTAAAAATGACCCATGCTTTGAAATCTTTTTTCGCAGGTCACTGGCGCGATGCCAACGGGCCAGCGTACGAGACCCATTACCCTGCCGATGGCAGTGTGGTGGCGCATCTCCATGCAGCCACCATCGGCGACGTGGACGAGGCCGTTCAATCTGCCGAGAAGGCACGCCATCACCCCAGTTGGGCCTCACTCAAACGGCACGAACGCGCTGCAATGCTCTACCGCATTGCGGCAGGCATCCGCGACCAAGCTGAGGCGTTGGCGCAACTGCAAAGGCTAGACAACGGCAAGCCCATCAACGAGACCCGCGCTTTGGTGGCCAGTGCCGCAGGGACATTTCAATTTTTTGGTGCTGCGTGTGAAACTTGGGAAGATCAACTCACACCACCCAGGGGTGACTTCATCACCATGAGCGTGCACGAGCCCCTGGGCGTGGTCGGGGCCATCACCCCTTGGAACTCCCCCATCGCCAGCGAAGCCCAAAAAATTGCCCCCGCTTTGGCTGCAGGTTGTGCTGTGGTGATCAAACCCGCCGAGATCACCCCCCGCATGGCCTTGGAACTGGCACGCATTGCGCAGCAAGCGGGTGTGCCCGATGGCGTGCTCAGTGTGCTGCCCGGCAAAGGTTCGGTGGTGGGCGATGCTTTGGTTCGCCATCCCCTTATCAAACGCATTGCCTTCACGGGGGGGACCGATGTGGGGTTGGGCATTCAGCACTTGGCAGCCCAAAAGCTGATGCCCACCTCTTTGGAGTTGGGTGGGAAGTCTCCCACCATTGTGTGTGCCGACGCCGATTTAGACCATGCTGTCGCGGGTATTTTGTACGGCATCTTCAGCTCCTCAGGCGAATCCTGCATCGCTGGATCACGAGCCTTTGTCCATGCCAGTGTTTACACTGAATTCAAGAAACGCTTGTTGGCTGGTGTGCGGGCTTTGCGCGTGGGTGACCCGGCCGATGAACGTACCCAAATGGGCCCCTTGATCCACAACCGCCACCGCTTGGAGGTGGAACGCTACGTCCAATTGGGCTTGTCGGAAGGTGGGCAGTTGTTGCACGGAGGCAGCCGCCCCACGGGCACAGTCTATGAGCGCGGCAGCTATTACTTGCCAACGGTGATCGAGGGCTTGCCCAACACAGCGCGCATGTGCCAAGAAGAAATTTTTGGCCCGGTATTGGCCCTGCTGCCTTGGCACAGCGAGCAAGACTTGCTCGATCAATGCCATGACAACGCCTATGGATTGGCCGCTGGCATTTGGACCCAAGACTACAAAACCGCTTGGCGTTTGGGCAGTGCTTTGCAAACGGGCACGGTGTGGATCAATACCTATAAAGTGTTTTCCATCAGCACCCCATTTGGCGGCATGAAAATGAGCGGCATGGGCCGTGAGAAAGGCCGTCAAGGTATTTTGGAGTACACCCACCAAAAAAGTTTTTACTGGGGACTCAATGCCAACCCGATGCCATGGGCCACCCCATCTTGAGCGCACTTTTTTGAATCAAATTTAATTTATCAGGAGACACCATGCTTTTCCCCACCACCATTGTTGGCAGCTACCCCCAACCCGATTGGTTGATCGACCGCGAAAAACTCGCTGGCCGCTTTCCACCCCGTGTGCGGGCCAAAGAACTTTGGCGCGTTTCAGAACCTTATTTGCAGCAAGCCATGGAAGACGCCACCTTGTTGGCCATCCGCGCCCAAGAGGATGCTGGGTTGGACATCATCACCGATGGAGAAATCCGCCGTGAGAGCTATTCCAACCGGATCGCCACTGCATTGGAGGGGATAGACATCGACAACCCTGGTGTGGGCTTGGACCGGTCGGGTCACCCCAACCCGGTGCCGCGCATTGTGGGCAAAATCAAGCGCGCACGCCCAATTGAGTTGGAAGATTTGCTTTTTCTAAAGTCCCATACACAGCGCAAGGTGAAAATCACCGTGCCAGGCCCCTTCACCATGCTGCAACAAGCTCAAAATGATTTCTATGCCAGCGAAGAAGAGGCTGCCATGGATTACGCCATCGCCTTGAACGAAGAAATTCAAGAACTGTTTGCCAATGGTGCAGATGTGGTTCAGGTCGACGAACCCTACATGCAGGCACGACCCGAAAAGGCCCGTCAATATGGGATACAAGCGTTGAACCGGGCATTGCAAGGCGTGAAAGGGGTCACCGCGGTACACATTTGTTTTGGTTATGCGGCCGTCATCCATGCCAGACCTGAAGGTTATAACTTCTTGCCTGAATTTGCCCAATGCAGTTGCAATCAGGTCTCGATTGAAACGGCCCAATCTGGATTGGACTGCTCGGTATTGAAAACTTTGGGTGATAAACAAATCATGG
>CANJUS010000316.1:0-3023 GCA_947477505.1 Comamonadaceae bacterium
CTCAAAGGCCAACCGCTGCAGGCCGACAAAAACTACAAAGTGGCCGGCTGGGCGCCGGTGGCCGAAGAGGCGCGCAGCCAAGGCAACCCCCAGGTGTGGACCGTGGTCGAGCAGTGGCTCAAAGCGCAAGGCGGGCGGGTCAAACCGCGCCAACTCAACACCCCCACCATCACCACTGGCCTGCCCAACCCAGGCCACGCTTGACCCCAGCCCTTGAGCCCAATGGCCCGTCCCAAAGCACCACCATGTCAGGTCCAACGACGCCCCCACTTTTGATGTCGCGCCGGCGCTGGCTGAGCGCTGCGGCCTTGTCTTTGCCCGTGGCAGGCATGTGGCCCGATGTGCATTTGCTCGCCCAGCAAGCGCAAGACTTCATCACCGGTGCGCCCGTGCCCGACATCGCGCCCCAGCGCGTCTCGCCCCGGGTGTGGATGATTTATGCGCCCGATGGTTTTCCCACGCCAGAAAACCGCGGCATGATGTCCAACGTGTGCTTTGTCGTCACCTCGGCCGGGGTGGTCATCTTGGACTCGGGCAGTTCGCTGCAAATTGGCCAAATGGCTTTGCGGGTGATCCGCAGCGTCACCGCTTTGCCGGTGGTGGCGGTGTTCAACAGCCACTTTCATGGCGACCATTGGTTGGGCAACCATGCGTTTGCCCTGGCCCATGGGCCCGACTTGCCTATGTACGCCCTGCCCAAAACCATCGAAGCCATCCGCGGTGTCGAGGGCAATGCCTGGCGCGCTTTGATGGAGCGCTGGACCAACCAGTCCACCGCTGGCACCCAAATCGTGCCGCCCAACCGCAGCGTCACGCCCGGGCAAGTCATCGCCATTGGCGATGTGCACTTCAAAATGCACCACCACGGGCCAGCCCACACTGCGGCCGATTTATCGGTGCAGGTGGAGGAGGAGGGCGTTACCGCTGTGGGCGATGTGGTGATGGGCAACCGCATTGCCAACATGGACGATGGCACTTATGTGGGCAGCTTTGCCTATTGCAAAGCCTTGGCCGCCCAAGCGGGCGATCAACTGTGGTTGCCTGGACACGGTCAGCCCGCGCGCGACTTGCTGACCCGCTACACCCGTTTTTTGGCCGGTATTTGGGAGCCGTGCTTGCAAGCGGTCAAAGACAACCAAAGTGAAGCCCAAGCCCGCGAGCGGGTGCTGGCCGACCCGCGCGTGGCCGAGCGCGCCGCCACCATGCAAGGCTTTGCCAACAACATTGGCAAGTACATCAGCTTGGCTTATTTAGAGGCTGAAAAAGAAGCGTTCTGATTCGCTGCCCAGCACATGCCCGACAATGCCGGGCCATGCGCACACCCATCCACCATCGGTCACCCACTTCAGCAGCCATGGCACGCCTGGCGCGACTTGGTGCGCAATCCTGGCTGAGTTGGTGCTTGCTCGCCCCAACGGCATGGGCACAGTTTGAGCGCAGCGCCTGGCCAACGGCACAGGCCACCCCGGTGTGGCAAGCCGCGGACACCCAAGGCGGCAACTGGCGCAGCGATGCCCTCCAGGGGCGGGTGGTGGTGCTCAACTTTTGGGCCACCTGGTGTGCCCCGTGCAAAGAAGAGTTGCCTACTTTGCAAACGCTGTCAGATTTTGTTGACCCCCAGCAGGTGGCGGTGCTGGCCTTGAATGTGAAGGAGCCCGCCGCCCGGGTGCAGCGCTATGCCCAATCCACCGGCCTGGGCATGCCGGTGTTGCTCGACCCCCGGGGGGACGTGGCGCAGATGTTCGGGGTGAAAGTGTTTCCCACCACCATCTTGTTGGACCGCCAGGGGCGGGCGCGCTGGCGCATTGTGGGCGAGGTCGATTGGCGCTCTGCGCCCGCCCAGCAGTGGGTGCAAGAACTGATGCCCCGATAATCGCTGCGCAGTGGCCCATCCCGGGCCACGGTGACCTGCCTTCGGGGCACGGGTGAGGCTGTGGGGCGTGAACCGCTGCACCAACCCACCCAGGCGTGTGCCGACAGGTCTTTTGCCTAAAACCGGAGTTTCTTCATGACCCCCCTGCGCCGTACCCTTTTGAAAGGGGCCTCGGCCCTTGGCGTGAGCTCGCTCACCCCAATGGCCACTTGGGCCCAAAACCCAACCCCTGACCGCGTGTTTCAACCCCAAGGTGGGCGTTGGCGCACCTTTGATGTGACCACCCGTGTGGACATCACGGGGGCCAGTGGCGACACCCAAGTGTGGCTGCCCTTGCCCAGCGTGGAGACGCCGTGGCAACGCGGCCTGGGTCACCAGTTCAGTGGCAACGGCAGCCACCAGTTGGTCAGCGACGGCCAGCAAGGCGTGCGCATGTTGCACAGCCGCTTTGGTGGCAAAACCGACAAACCTTGGGTCAGCCTGACCAGCCGCGTATCGGTGCAAGACCGCACCCCGCGCGACCGCGCCACCAGCGATGACCAAGACCCGGCCACCTTGCGCCACTACACCCGTGCCACCCGCATGCTGCCCACCGATGGCATTGTCAAAGCCACGGCCCTGAAAGCCACCCAAGGTGCACACAGCGACGCTGACAAGGTGCGCGCCATTTACGACTGGGTGGTGGCCAATGCCTGGCGCGAACCCAAGGTGCGCGGGTGCGGCGAGGGCGACATCAAAACCATGTTGGAGACCGGCAACCTGGGCGGCAAGTGCGCCGACATCAATGCCTTGTTTGTGGGCCTGTGCCGCTCTGTGGGCGTGCCCGCGCGCGATGTGTACGGCCTGCGCTTGGCCCCATCGGCGTTTGGTTACAAAGAGCTGTCGGGCAACCCCAATGGTTTGCAGGGGGCGCAGCACTGCCGCGCCGAAGTGTTTGTGCGTGGCCAAGGTTGGTTGGCCATGGACCCGGCCGACGTGGCCAAGGTGATGCGCCTGGAAACACCGCAGTGGCTCAAGTCCACAGACCATGCGGTGGTCAAACCCGTCTATACCGGTTTGTTTGGCGGTTGGGAGGGCAACTGGATGGCTTGGAACACTGCCCACGACTTGGCGTTGCCATGCAGCCAGCACGGGGAGTTGAACTTCTTCA
>CANJUS010000317.1:0-3004 GCA_947477505.1 Comamonadaceae bacterium
AACTCGCTGTCGCTCAAAGCGGCGGGGCCACGCGCAAGCAGCTTTTCGCGCGGTCTCATTTCTGTGGGTATGTCGCGCATGTGCAGGTGGTGTGGGGATTTTTGTTCTAATGCCAACCGTGCTCTAAAAGTTGACAAGCCCGAGTCAGGGATTTCTACAATGGCGCGCGATACAACGAGGCTTTATGACCCCTACCCAACCCGAACTTGCTGTGCGCGTCACGCCCGGTGCGTTTTTGACCTTGCACTACCGGCTCACAGGGCCGCAAGGCGACGTCATCAACACCTTTGCCGAAAAAGCGGCCACCTTGTCCTTGGGTTCGGGCGAACTGTCGCCTGCTCTAGAGCAACAGTTGATGGGTTTGGCCGAGGGTGAGCGTGTCACGTTTGACTTGCCCGCTGGCGCAGCGTTTGGCCCACGCAACCCCGACATGATGCAATGGGTGAGCCTGGAGTTGTTGCGCCAAATGGGGGATCCGCACGAAAGCTATGCGGTGGGCGATGTGGTGGCTTTCCCCGCGCCCGATGGGGCCGGCAGTTACGCTGGTGCCGTGTGCCAACTGGGAGACACGGCGGTGTTGTTTGACTTCAACCACCCACTGGCCGGGCAAGCGGTGCAATTTGAAGTGCAATTGATCGGTGTTTTATGAACAACTCAGGGCAAGCCGAAATTGTGTTGGCCGAGCCGCGCGGGTTTTGCGCCGGTGTGGACCGCGCCATCGACATCGTGGAGCACGCTCTCACCAAGTTTGGTGCGCCCATTTATGTGCGCCATGAAATCGTGCACAACACCCATGTGGTCAATGATTTGCGATCGCGGGGTGCTATCTTTATTGAAGACTTGAACGACGTGCCACCCAATGCCACATTGGTCTTTAGCGCCCATGGCGTGCCCAAGGCGGTGGAGATGGAGGCCCAGCGGCGCGGATTTCGGGTGTTTGACGCCACCTGCCCCTTGGTCACCAAGGTGCATGTCGAAGTGGCCAAACTGCACCGAGAGGGGTATGAGTTCATCATGATTGGCCACAAAGGCCACCCCGAAGTGGAAGGCACCATGGGGCAGTTGTCCGAGGGCATCCACTTGGTCGAAGACGCTGATGATGTGGCCAATGTCAAGCCCGGTCAAACCGAGCGTTTGGCCGTGGTGACCCAAACCACGTTGAGCGTGGACGACGCCGCTGAGATCATGGCCGCTGTGCAAAAGCGCTTTCCGCAAATTCGACCGCCCAAGCAGCAAGACATTTGCTACGCCACCCAAAACCGCCAAGACGCCGTCAAATTGCTCAGCCCGCAAGTGGACATCGTCATCGTGGTGGGCAGCCCCAGCAGCTCCAACAGCAACCGCTTGCGCGACGTATCGGAAAAGTACGGCACCCCCAGCTACATGGTCGACCATGCCGATGAGTTGCAGGCGTCCTGGTTTGAGGGCAAGCAGCGCATTGGCCTGACCGCTGGTGCCTCTGCGCCCGATATCTTGGTGCGGCAAGTCATCACCCGCTTGCGTGCCCTGGGCGCGGTGTCGGTGCGAACGCTTGACGGTATCCAAGAAACCATCAAGTTTCCATTGCCCAAGGGACTCAAACCCGACGCTTAAAGCCTTTGCCAATGGCGCGCCCGATAAAAATTACAATCCCCCACCATGCTCGATATCAATTTGCTCCGACGCGACCTGCCCCACGTCATCGAGCGCCTCAATACCCGCAAATCTCCGCAAAACTTTTTGGATGTCAATGCCTTTCAGGCCTTGGAGGGCGAGCGCAAAACCTTGCAAACCCACACCGAGGAACTGCAAGCGCGGCGCAACAACTTGTCCAAGCAAATTGGGCAACGCAAATCCAAGGGCGAAAGCAGCGATGACATCATGGCCGAAGTGGCCAGCATCAAAGACGACCTGGAGCGGTCCGCCCTTCGCCTGGAGTTGCTGCAAGCCGACATGCAAGCTTTGCTGCAAGCCTTGCCCAACTTGCCCCACCCCAGCGTGCCCGTGGGCAGTGACGAGCATGGCAATGTCGAGTTGCGCCGTTGGAGTCCACCAAACGGCGAGGGTGGTGAACCCGCGCCATTGGGTTTTGCTGCCAAAGACCATGTGGACATTGGCGAACCTTTGGGCCTGGACTTTGAAACCGGCACCAAACTGGCGGGCTCACGCTTTACTGTGCTCAAAGGCCCCATCGCCCGCTTGCACCGCGCCCTGGCCCAGTTCATGCTGGACGTGCAAACCCAAGAGCACGGATACACAGAGTGCTACACCCCCTACATCGTCAATGCGGAGAGCCTGCGCGGCACTGGCCAGTTGCCCAAGTTTGAGGCCGACTTGTTTGCCGCCAAAAAGGGCGGGCAAGACGGGGACGACCCCACGGCCTTGTACCTCATCCCCACCAGCGAAGTGCCGCTGACCAATTTTGTGCGCGATGAGTTATTGGCCGAGGCCGATCTGCCCATCAAGCTCACCGCGCACACGCCGTGTTTTCGCTCAGAGGCGGGCAGCCACGGTCGCGACACCCGCGGCATGATTCGCCAGCACCAGTTTGACAAAGTTGAGATGGTGCAAATCGTTCATCCCGACAAGAGTGAACAAGCGCTGCAAGACATGACCACACATGCCGAGGCCATCTTGCAAAAGTTGGGCTTGCCCTACCGCGTGATGCTGCTGTGCACCGGCGATATGGGCTTTGGCGCGGTCCGCACGCATGATCTGGAGGTGTGGTTGCCTGCGCAAAACACCTACCGCGAAATCAGCTCGGTGAGCAACTGCGATGCCTTTCAAGCCCGGCGCATGCAAGCGCGTTTTAAAAATGCGCAAGGCAAAAACGAATGGGTCCACACCCTCAATGGCTCGGGCCTGGCCGTGGGCCGCGCCTTGGTTGCCGTGCTCGAGAACTACCAACAAGCTGATGGCTCTGTGCGCGTGCCTGACGTATTGCAACCCTACCTCGGGGGCCTGAAAACCCTTGCCCACTGAAAGCCTGCTCCATGAAACTCACCTCCACCATATCCGCGCTTGC